>NZ_JBFULZ010000214.1:0-6689 GCF_054049635.1 Cellulomonas sp. P5_C6
CCGCCCAGCAGGAGCCCGACGAAGGCGCCGGGCAGCACGACCAGGCCRGCGCTGCGCGTCTGGTCGAGCGCCGGCACGAGGGAGCGCGCCACGGCTCGACGGGTCTGCGACACCACCGCCTGCCGCGGGGTCGCACCGAGCGTGAGCCAGCCCTCGACCTGCTCCCACTCCGTGCCGATGTCGTCGCGCAGCCGGCCGCCGGTCAGCGAGACCGCGGTCATCGACCCGCCGATGATCTGGGCCGCGAACGGGACGACGGTCTCCGCGCGCAGCGGCAGCGCCCCGCTGGCCAGCACGGGGACGGTCGCGGCGAGCGCGCCCGCCGTGATGCCCAGGAGCGCGACGGGCAGCACGCCGCGCCCCAGACCGATCCGGCGGGTCGACGTCCACGCGGCCGCTGCGAGCATCACCGCCAGGTACAGGGCCGCCCCGGCCGGGTGCAGGAACACCCAGGCGATGACCAGCGCGACGACCGTGAGCTGGATCCCTGCGCGCAGTGCCGCGACCAGGGCGTCCCGGCGGACGGGCACGCGGGCGAGCGTCAGGACGAGCAGGGTGACGGCCAGCAGCGCGACGAGCGCGACCGCGACCTGGCCGAGCGGCGCGACGGTCACGGGCGGCGGCGGGTCGGCATGACAGGACGGTACGGCCTCCCGGTCGTCGGGTCCCTGGACGCGCTGAGGCATGATGGGCCTGTGGGGTCCTCTGCGGCGCAGACCCGGCGGTCCACCACGTGGTTGGTGGCCGCCGTCGCAGCTGTGCTCGCAGTGCTGGTGCGCTGGCACCTGGTCGGCGGCGCCGTGGGGCTGCGGTCGTACCACGGCTACGACGACGGCGTGTACTTCGCCTCCGCCGTCTCGTTCGTCCACGGCCAGATGCCGTACCGCGACTTCCTGCTGCTGCACCCGCCGGGGATCATGCTGGCGCTGACGCCCTTCGCGGCCCTGACCCACTGGACCAGCGACGCCACGGCCTTCGCCGCCGCCCGGATCGGGTTCCTGCTGGTYGGTGCCGTGAACACCGTGCTGGTCACGCGCGTCGCCCGCCGCTGGGGAGTCCTGGCCGCCGTCGTCGGGGGCGTGCTCTACGCCGTCTCGTCCGCCGCCGCCTACGCGGACCGGCTCACCCTCCTCGAGCCCCTCGGCACCCTCACCCTGCTGGGCGGGGTCGTGCTGCTGCTGCGGGCGGCCGAGTCGCGGGTGCCCGCGCGCTGGCAGTGGGCGGCGGGCGCCGTCCTGGGGCTCGGCGTCGTCGTGAAGATCTGGGCCGTCGTCCCGGTCGTCGTGGTGGTGGCCTGGCAGCTGCTGTCCGGGGGGCGTCGGGACGCCCTGCGTGTCGGCGCCGGAGCCGTCGCCTCGGCGCTCGTCGTCGTCGCACCCTTCGCCGTCCTGGCCGGGCCGCGGATGTTCCGGCTCGTCGTCCTCGACCAGCTGGGCAGGGCGCGCGAGCACACGAGCACCGTGGCGAGGCTCGGCAGCATCACGGGCGTGGACGTGACCGTGGTGCCGACCACCGACCCGGGACGGCTCGTGCTCGTCGCCGTCGTGCTCGCGGCCGTCGCCGCCGCGGCCCTGGTGGGGTGGCGCGCGCACCGGGGTCGGCTGTGGGTCGCGCTGCTGGTCGCCCAGGCCGGCGTGCTCCTGGCCTCCCCCAGCTACCTCCCGCACTACGCGGCGTACGCGGCCCCGGCGCTCGTGCTGGTCGTGGCCGCGGCGGTCTCGCTCGTCCCGGCCCCGTCCCGGCTGGTCGTCGCGACGGCGACCTGCCTGGGGTTCGGGCTGGTCGGCGGTGCGCTCGCCCCGGCGCCGCAGGCGTCGTTCCCGGCGGCCCAGATCCAGGCGCGGCTGCCGGCACAGGGGTGCGTCCGGTCCGACTCCCCCGCCGCCCTCGTGCTGCTCGACGTCTACTCGCGCGACCTGGCCCAGGGCTGCGACGTGCCGGTCGACCTGTCCGGCCAGACGTACGACGAGGGCTCCCGGGACGCGCAGGGGCGGCCGGTGCCCCGGGTGGACAACCAGGTGTGGCAGCGGTCCGCCCTGCGGTACCTGACGTCCGGGTCCGCCACCGTGCTCGCACGCGGGACGGGGAACGGCTTCGACGCCGAGACCAAGGAAGAGCTGCGCGAGCTCACGATGGTGTACCACCGGCACGGCGTCAGGCTGCTCCTGCCGCCGGCGGGCGGAACGGACACCCGGTAGCCGCGACGGCGGTGGTCAGGCCGCGACCGCCTCGCGGTCCCGCTGAGCGACGCCCTCCTGCACGAGCGGGATGACGTAGCGACCGAAGTCGACGGCGTCGTCCAGGAGGTCGTAGCCGCGGGCCGAGATGACGCGCACGCCCAGGTCGTAGTACGCCAGGAGCGCCTGCGCGACCGTCTCCGGCGTTCCCACCAGGGCGTTCGAGTTGCCCGCGCCGCCCGTGGCCTTCGCGGTCGCGGTCCAGAGCGCGGTGTCGAACCGCTCGCCCTGCGCGGCGATCTCGAGCAGGCGCTGCGAGCCGGCGTTCTCGGGCTTGCCGGGACGCCACCGCGCGAGCGCGTCGCCCGCGGCGAGCTTGCGCGCCTCGATGCGGTCGAGCACGCGGTGCGCCTTCTCCCAGGCGAGCTCCTCGGTGGGCGCGATGATCGGCCGGAATGCGGCGTGGATGCGGGGCGGCGTCGTGCGGCCCGCCGCGGCCGACTCGGCGTGGATGCGGGCGATCTGCTCGGCCGTGCTGGCCAGCGGCTCGCCCCAGACGGCGAAGATGTCCGCCTCGGCGGCGCCGACCCGGTACGCGGCCTCCGACGACCCGCCGAACGAGATCGTCGGCGACCGGCCCTCGAACGCCTTCGCGTCGAGCACGAAGTCGTCGAAGTCGTAGAAGGTGCCGTGGTGGTCGAACGGCTCGGTGCTGGTCCACGCCTGCTTGACGATCTGGATGTACTCCCGCGTCCGCGCGTACCGCTCGTCCTTGGTGAGCCGGTCACCCTCGCGGGCCTGCTCGTGGTCGCTGCCGCCCGTGATGAAGTGCACGGACAACCGCCCCTGCGACACCTGGTCGAGCGTCGCGAACGTCTTGGCCGCGAAGGTCGGGTAGGAGACGTTCGGCCGGTGGGCGAGCAGGAGCTCGATCGTGTCCAGCCGGCCGGCGAGGTACCCCGCGAGGGCCGACGGCTCCAGGCCGCCCGAGCCGTACGCGAACAGGACGCGGGTCCACCCGTTGTCCTGGTGGGCGCGCACGAGGCGCTCGAGGTAGCCGAGGTCGACGGGCCGGGTCGACGCGGCGGTGGTCTCGGACGCATCGCTGGTGGTGGCGATGCCAAGGAACTCGACGGGCATGGTGGGCCTTTCGGACGGCGGCGACGGTGGACCAGGTCGGCGCGCAACCTAGGAACGGTCGGCGCGCCGGTCAACGGTCCGCCGGAAGTGCTCACCATCCGGACGCTCAGAGGCGGCCGCCGCCGGTCGACTCCCCCGCGACCTTCTGGCTCAGGTAGATCGGGATGATCGACAGGAGCACCAGCACGGCGGCGACCACGTTGACCACCGGCCCCTGGTTGGGCCGCGACAGGTTCTGGAAGATCCAGATCGGCAGCGTCACCACGCCCGGCGGGGCCGTGAACAGGGTCACGACGATCTCGTCGAACGAGAGCCCGAACGCCAGGAGCGCACCGGCCACGAGGGCGCCGCGCAGCAGCGGGAAGGTGACCAGCCGGAACGTCGTGAACGTGTCGGCGCCGAGGTCCATCGACGCCTCCTCGGGGCTGGAGCCCGTGCGTCGCAGGCGCGCGAGGACGTTGTTGTAGACGACCACGATGCAGAAGGTCGCGTGCGCGATCGCGACGGTCCAGATGGACAGCTCGAGCCCGAGGAACGTGCGGAAGCCCGTCCGGAACGCCAGCGCGGTGACGATGCCCGGCAGCGCGATCGGCAGCACGACCAGCAGCGACAGGGTGTGCCGCCCGAAGAACGTGTACCGCCCGAGGCCGAACGCCAGCAGCGTGCCCAGCACCAGGGCGACCGCCGTCGCGACGATCCCCACCTCGATGGACGTCAGCACCGCGTCCCGGACGCTCTGGTTACCGAACGTGGCCGACCACCAGTGCGTGGTGAACGACTTCGGCGGCCACGCGAACACGGTGCTGGCGTTGAACGAGTTGATGACGATGACGCCCAGGGGCACGTAGATGAACGCCAGGCCGAACAGCATCATCAGCCCGAACGTCCACCGGGTGCGGCGTGAGTTCCTCACAGGTTGTCCAGAGCTCCCGTCCGCCGCACGAGCATCAGGTAGATGACCATGATCACCACGGGGATGAGCGCGATCGCGGCCGCGAACGGCAGGCTGCTGGTGTAGTTCTGGTACACGATGTTGCCGAGCATCTGGGTGCGGCCGCCGACGATCTGCACGGTGATGTAGTCGCCGAGGCTGAGCGAGAACGTGAACACCGACCCCGCGACGATCGACGGGTAGACCAGCGGGACGACGACGCTCCGGACTGTCCGGCCGGGCCGCGCGCCGAGGTCGCCGGACGCGTCGAGCAGGCTGTCGGGCATCCGGTCCAGGCCCGCGTACACCGGCAGGATCATGTACGGCAGCCAGAGGTACGTCAGCGTCAGGACCGTCGCGGTGACACCGTAGCCCGGTCCGTCCAGGCCGATCGGCGCCAGCATCCAGGCCAGCACCCCGGTGTCCGGCTGGACCATCGCCTGCCACGCGTAGATCTTCACCAGGTACGACGCCCACAGCGGGGTCACGACGAGCGCGATGAGCAGCCCCCGCCACCGCGGCTTCGCCACCTTCGCCATGAAGAACGCCATCGGGAAGCCCAGCAGCGTGCACAGCACGGTCACCGCGGCGGCGATGCCGACCGTGCGCAGGGTCGCGTACCGGTAGGCCGGGTCGGCCAGCACGTCCTGGACGTTCTGCAGCGTGAACGTCCGGACGACCTCGTTGGTGAACTCGTCGACGGAGAAGAACGCCGTCGCCAGCAGCGCCAGGAGCGCCGAGAGGTAGACCACCACCAGCCACGTCGTCGGCAGCGCGAGCAGCGCGACGAGCCGGACCCGCGGCCGTCGGAAGAGGGCGGCCGAGAGCCGGCGTCCCACGCTCGTGGACGCCGGCCGCTCGATCGTCGTCACCCGGTCAGCCGTTCTTGACGCTGCTCCACGCCTTGCCCCACTCGGAGTACGGGATGCACTTCACGTCGGTGCGGCCGTCGAGGCAGTCGGACTGCGGCGTGGACCAGAACCAGATCTTCTTGAAGTAGCTCTCGTCCTCGGCGTGGAACGTGTCGCAGTGCGTCGGGTCGGTGGTCAGCGCGCACGCCTTGGTGTTGGCCGGGGCCTCGCCGAACCACTCGGCGATCTGCGCCTGGACGTCGGGCTTGGTCACCCAGTTCATCCAGAGGTACGCGCAGTTCGGGTGCGGCGACTTGGCGTCGACCATCCACGTGTCCGCCCAGCCCGTGGCGCCCTCCTTGGGCAGCACCGACTCGACCGGGCTGCCGTCGCCCTTGGCCAGGTTGATGATGATCTGCCACGTCGAGCCCACCTCGGTGCTGCCGTTCTCCAGCGCCTTCTGCGCGTCGGCGTAGCTGGCCCAGTAGCTGGCCACCTGAGGCTGCTGCGCGGTGAGCAGCGCGACCGCGGCGTCGAACTGGGTCTTGTCCAGCGCATAGGGGTTGGTGATCTTGAGGTCCGGCTGCGTCGACATCAGGTAGACGGCCGCGGCGGCGATGCCGTCGGTCGGCGAGTCGTAGTCGGTGATCTTGCCCGCGTACGGCGAGTCGGGCTCGAACACCACGCTCCACGAGTCGGGCGCCGGGTCGGCCTTGTCCGTGCGGTACCCGAGCAGCTGGGCGCCCCACCCGTGGGGCATGCCGTAGGCGGCGTCGCCCACGGAGTTCCATGCCTGCATCTTCTGGAAGTCGGGCACGTCGGGGTAGTTGGTGAGCAGGTCGGTGTTCACGGGGGCGACCTTGCCGGCGTAGATCATCCGCAGCGACGAGTCACCCGACGCCGACACCACGTCGAAGTCGCCGGTGCCCATCTTCTCGAACATGCTGTCCGACGTGTCCGCCACCTGCACGTTCGCCTGACAGCCCGTCGCGGCCTCGAACGGGGTCACCCAGTCGACCGCCGGGTCCGTCGAGCCGTCCTCCGCGTAGCCGGCCCACGCGAGGATGTTGACCTCGCCCTCGCCGTTGCCCAGCGAGCTCAGGGCGTCCATCGCCGGCGGCGTGGCGGGGCCGCTCGAGCTGCCGCCGCCGGATGACCCGCAGGCGGTCAGGGCGAGACTCGCCAGCGCTCCGACGGCCACCGTCGCCAGCAGACGTGTGTGCCTCATCGTGGTCTCCTTCGTCCTCAGCAGGCTCACGGCAGGGGGGTTGCTGCCGCGGGGGTCGTCACCTGGAACTCGTGCTCCTTCGCCMACACGAGCAGGACGCGCGCGCCGCGCAGCTCCTGCACGTCCATGGACGAGGTCTGCTGGTTCTGCTGCAGCGCGACGAGGGTCGCGCCGGCGTCCAGGTCCACCAGGAACCGGGTGGCCGAGCCGACGTACACGACCTCGCGCACGGTGCCTGCCGCGCCGTCCTCGCCGGGTCTGGGCCGGGCGTCGGGCGCGGCGATGCGGATCTTCTCCKGCCGCACCGACCACGTGCCCTCGCGTCCGAGCACCTGCGTCGCGGCCGCGCCGTCGAGCAGGTT
>NZ_JBFULZ010000215.1:0-6669 GCF_054049635.1 Cellulomonas sp. P5_C6
TTCAACGCGGGCGCCGAGAGGCTTCTCGGCTACGGGCAGGGCGAGGTCGTGGGCCGGATGCGCCTGACCGAGTTCCACGACCGCGACGAGCTGGAGGCCCGCCGCGCGCTCCTGTTCGACGACGACTCGGCCGCCGACAACCCGCAGGTGCTCGTCGACGCCCTGGTGKCCCCCGCGCTGGCTGGGCGGCCCGAGGTCCGCGACTGGACGTACGTCGCGCGCGACGGCGTGCGGATGACGGTCCGGCTGGCCGTGACCCGGCGCACCGAGGCGGACGGGGCGACCATCGGGTACGTCGTGGTCGCCACCGACGTCACCTCCGAGCGCGAGGCCGCGCGGCTGCAGGACGAGTTCGTCAGCCTGGTCAGCCACGAGCTGCGCACGCCGCTGACCTCCGTGCTGGGCTACCTCGAGCTGCTCACCGACGGCACCGACCCGCTGACCGACGAGCAGCGCGAGTACCTCACGGTGATCGAGCGCAACGCCCGGCGCCAGCTGCGGCTGGTCGGGGACCTGCTGCTCAGCGCGCAGGTCGACGCCGGGCGCTTCGCGATCTCGCCGCAGCGCATCGACGCCGCCGACATCGTGCGGGCCTCGGTCGCCGCGGCGGCCCCCGCGGCCGCGGCGGCGGGCGTCACGCTCGTCCCTTCCGTGGCGCCGACCGTGCTCGACGCCGACCCGGTCCGCCTCGCGCAGGCGGTCGACAACCTGGTCTCCAACGCGATCAAGTTCACGCCGTCCGGTGGCACCGTCCGGATCGGCGTCGCGCCGGAGGGCGAGGGAGTTGGCTCCGGCGCCGTGATCGTGGTCGCCGACACCGGCATCGGCATCCCGCCCGACGAGCTCGCGCATCTCACCACGCGGTTCTTCCGGGCGTCGTCGGCCACCCGTCGGGCCATCCCCGGCGTGGGCCTCGGCCTGTCCATCACGAAGGCCGTCATCGACGCGCACGGCGGGAGCCTCGAGATCACGAGCACGCTGGCCGAGGGCACGACGTTCACCATGACGTTGCCCGCCACCCCGCCGGGCTGACGTACCCGCCCGTCACTTCGGACATCTCCGGATGTATCAGGCGGCCCCGGCCGGTCCCCTTCTGCCCGTGCGCCGAACGACGGCGCGGACAGGAAAGGGCTCGACCATGACCATCCTCAGCTCGCCGATCGGTGCGGACTACCGTCCCGCCACCGCAGCGGCCGTGCAGGCGCTCGCCGACTCCGGTGTCCCGGTGCACCTGCCCGGCACCGAGGCGTACGCCGCCCTCACGGGCACCAGCAACATCACCAAGGCGATCCGCCCCGCGGCCGTCGTCGCCGCGCGGGGCCCGGACGACGTCAGCCACACGCTGCGCCTCGCCGCCACCGCCGGCCTCCGCGTCGCCGTCCAGAGCACCGGCCACGGTGCCACGGAGACCATGGAGGACGCGATCCTGGTGAGCACCGTCGCCCTCGACGAGGTGACCGTGCACGCCGAGGAGCGCTGGGCGCGCATCGGCGCCGGCGTGAGGTGGGCGGCCGTCCTCGAGGCCTGTGCGCCGCACGGGCTCGCCGGCCTGGCCGGGTCGTCGCCGGACGTGGGCGTCGTCGGCTACCTCACGGGCGGGGGCCTCGGCCCGGTCGCCCGCACCCACGGCCTCGCCTCGGACACCGTCCGGGCGTTCGAGGTCGTCACCGGCGACGGCGTCGCGCGCCGCGTCACCGCCACCAGCCACCCGGACCTGTTCTGGGGCCTGCGCGGTGGCAAGGGCACGCTGGGCATCGTCACCGCAGTCGAGATCGACCTGCTCGAGCAGGCGTCGCTGTACGCGGGCGCCCTGTGGTTCGACGGGGCCGACGCCGACGCGGTGGTCCGGACGTGGAGCCAGTGGTGCGAGCTGCTGCCGGAGGAGGGGACCACCTCGATCGCCGTCATGCGCCTGCCCGACCTGCCGATCTTCCCCGAGCCGCTGCGGGGGACGACCTCGGTCTCCGTGCGGTTCGCCTGGACCGGCGACCCGGCCGTCGGCGAGGAGATGGTCCGCGCGATCCGCTGCCTCGCCACGCCGCTCATCGACACCGTGCGGGTCATGCCGTACGCCGCACTGGGTGACGTGCACACCGACCCGATCGACCCGATGCCCCTGCACGAGCACCACAGCCTGCTGGACTCGTTCGACCTCGACGCCGCCGACCGGCTGCTCGAGCTGGTCGGCCCGGACGCGCAGTGCGCGCAGGCCATGGTCGAGGTGCGTCAGCTGGGCGGCAAGGTCCGCGACGACCGCGGGACGCCCAGCGCCTTCGCGCACCGCGACGCGGGGTTCTCGCTCTTCACGCTCGGGGTGATGATCCCGGAGATCGCGCAGATCGTGACCCGGGACACCGCGCGGGTGCACGCGGGGATGGAGCCGTGGATGCGGGAGGGCGGGCTGCCCAACTTCACCGACACCGCGGGACCGCAGTGGGCCGAGCGGGTCTTCACGCCCGAGGTGGCGCGTCGCCTGCAGACCCTGTCGATGGTCTACGACCCCGACGCCGTGCTGCTCGCGGCGCGGGGCGTGCGGTCCTGACACCGGCCGCGCTCGGCCGTGATCCCTACGGGGTCGTGGCCGGGCTCTGCTGGACGGAGAACGTGACCGACATCTCGGCACTGTCCGTGAACTGCGCCGAGGTGGACCCGACGAGCGGGCTGAGCAGTGCGGCCACCGCGAAGGCGACGGCGATCCCGAGCCGGACGAGACCGGCACGGTCGACGGTGAAGAACCCGCGTCGCGGCATGTCGTCGTCCGTGGGCTCAGTCGAGGAGGAGCTCATCAACCCTCCTGTCCTGGTTCTCGTCGGCGGGGCGGCTGCGGCGCGATCGGCGTCCGTCGCCGATCGCGAGCAGCTCGAGCGTAGCGAGCGCGACGAGCGGCGGGACGAGCATCACCGCACGACCTTGCGGCGATCCGGCCCACTGCAGGACCCAACCCCAGCCCTTGTGCACAGCCAGCTGCACCCCGCGGATCCGGGTGATCGGCGTCGCGTTGACGTCGGGGTCCTGGTTGGCGTCGCCCTTCGTGATCACGTAGGACTTGGTCATCTCGTTCCCGGCGGCGTCGAGCTTGGGCACCATGTTGCCCGTCGCCTCGTCCTGCCGGAGGTCCGGGAGCTTGCGCAGCGCGACGATCCGGTGCGTGACCAGCTCGCTCGAGCCCATCGGCCAGAACGAGATGATCTGGCCCACCTTGAGGTCGGACTCGTCGGAGATGGCCCGCAGGACCACGGCGTCCCCGGCGTCGAACTTCGGCGCCATCGAGCCAGACGTCACGATGAGGAGGCGCTGGTGGTGCACCTGGAACCAGAGCGGGACCGCCAGGGAGACCGCGTAGGCCGCGCCGCACACGACGATGACGGTCCACAGGGCGACCCCCAGGAGCCGGCGCCAGGTCGGCTTCGGGGCGCGAGACCGCCGCCGACCGAGCACGCGCGGCGCGCGGCGGTCGACGGCGGGGGCGTCTCGTTGCCCGTCCGACCAGGAGGCCATCGGATCAGGGGTTGTTGGCTGTCTGCTCGGCGTTGAAGATCACGTCAAGCGTCACGGCGGTGTCCTGGAACTCGTTCGTCGAGTCGCGCGGGAAGTCGACCTTGAAGCAGAGCCACTCGGTGCCGCCGGCGGGCAGCGAGCGGTCTCCGTCGTTGCCGCCCTCCGTGTTGTCACCGACCAGGGCCGTGGCGGTGTCGGGCCACCCCGTCACGCCGTCGAGCGGTGTGAGCCTGACCGGGTCGATCGGAACGGTCGTCGGGAAGGTCGTGGCCGTGCACTGCGCCGACGGGAGCGCGAAGACGCTCAGTCGCAGCACGCTGCGCAGGTCGCCCGTGGTCGGGACCGGGTCGAGGTCCGGCGCGGGGACCGAGTCCGTGGCGGTCTCGGCCTTGTAGTAGATGGCGTACCTCAGCGCGAGGGAGCCGTTGCTCTGGACCTCGAGGGGGACGTACGTGGAGTCCCCGGGCGCCAGGTTCTGCGGCGTGAACGTGAACGGGGCGCTCGCGCCGATCTGGAGATCGACCGTGCCCGTCTCGATCTTGGCCGACGTCGAGTCGTTGTCCGTGAAGATGGCGGACGTGGTGAGGGTCGTCGCTCCGATGGCAGCCAGGCCGACGATCGCGACCGTGGTCCAAAGACGACGACGACGCGGCGCGTCGCGGTGCACCGGAGCCGGGTCGATCATCTCCTGCAGCAGGTCGTCCATCATGAGGAAACCCTCCTTGGGCCGATAGTCGAAACTGTTGCATCGACATCACGCGGCCCGACTTGAGCCGAAGGCACGATACTCACCCGTTCGTGTTCTCTGCGCCGGGCGTCCGTGGCGGGCGTACGTGGCGGGTGCTCACGCGCGGGCCGGCGAGCGCGACGCTGCCCCGGCTGCCACGTCCGCGGCGGGGCCGTGGGACCGACTGCGTCAGCGGCAGGTCGGCCGCGGGCACGGCCTGCGAGTAGAGGAATCCCTGGGCCTGGTCGACGCCGAGCCGGCGCAGGATGGCGGCCGTGGCCTCGTCCTCGACGCCCTCGGCAACCACCCGCAGGTCGAACGAGTGGGCCAGGTCCACCATGGCCTGCACGACGACCTCCGAGCCCTCCCGGCCGTCCGCGCCGAGGTCGGCCACGAACAGCCGGTCGATCTTCAGCTCGTCCACGGGCAGGTCCCGCAGCTGGGAGATCGACGTGTTCCCGATGCCGAAGTCGTCGATGGCCACCCGGATCCCCAGCGCGCCGAGCCGCTCGAGCACGGGCACCACCCGGGAGGGGTCGGCCACCAGCGCCGTCTCGGTGATCTCGACCTCCAGCAGGTCGGGCGGCACGGCGTGCTCCTCGAGGAGCGACTCGATGAGGTCGACCACGGCGGCCGTCGTGACGTCGTGCGCCGAGAGGTTGACGGCGACGGGCGTGGCCCGGCCCTCCTCGCGCCAGGCCGCCAGCTGCGTCACGCACTCGGTGAGGGCGTAGCGCGTGACGTCGTGGATGAGGCCGGACTGCTCGGCCAACGGGATGAACGTGGTGGGCGGCAGGACCCCGCGGGTCGGGTGGACCCAGCGCATCAGCGCCTCGAGCCCGACCGTCCGGCCCGTCTCCAGCTCGATCTTCGGCTGGTAGTGCATCCGCAGCTCGCGCGGCGCGTCCGGCCCGGGGGTCAGCGCGCGGTGCAGGTCGCCCAGCAGCACCAGGCGGGCCGGCGACGAGTCGTCCTCGTCGGCCGAGTAGACCGAGACACCCGTGCGGTGGTGCTTGGCGGCGTACATGGCGACGTCCGCGGTGCGCATCAGCGACGACGGGTCGGTGGCGTGGTCCGGCAGGCACGCGACGCCCACGGACGTGTCCACGTGCAGGGGCAGCTCGCCCAGCATGAACGGCGGCACGAACAGGCCGCGCACCCGGCGGGCCAGGCGCTCGGCGTTGGCCACGGAGCGCACGTCGGGCAGCAGGATCGCGAACTCGTCGCCACCCAGGCGGGCCACGATGTCATCGTCGCGCAGCGCGCCGCGCAGCCGCTCCGCCACCTGCTCCAGCAGCTCGTCGCCGCGGTCGTGGCCGAGCGAGTCGTTGATGTCCTTGAACCGGTCGATGTCGAGCAGCATGAGGCCGACGCGCGAGCCGGTCTCCTCCGCCTCGAGGATGGTCCGCCGCATCCGCTCGGCGAGCATGCGCCGGTTGGGCAGGCCCGTCAGCGAGTCGAGCAGGGCGAGCCGGGCGTTCTCCAGCGCGGTGGCCTGCAGCCGTCGCGACGCGGTGAAGACGGTCCGGAAGAGCACGAGCCACAGGGCCAGCAGACCGAGGCCGACCACCAGCGACACCGTGCGCACCGCCCGCGCGAGAGCCGTGCTGGCCGCGGTGTGGTCGAGCATGACCTCGGCTGCGCCGACGATCTTCTGCCCGTTCGTCGGGCGGTCGGGGTCGAAGGTGTCCTCGGCGTGCACCGGCACGTAGACGTCCAGCACCTGCCGTTCGGTGCCGCCCGTGGCGTCGTCGCCGCGGACGTCGGTGATGACCTGCGCGTTGGAACCACCCTGCGTGGTCACCAGGTCGAGCCGGGCCCCGTCCGGGAACCCCGTCGTGGTGCCCGCCGCCGAGCTGTAGATGAGCGACCCGTCGAGGGCCCACAGCCGCAGCTCCACCAGCCGCTCCCCGAACCCGGCCGTGGCAGCCTTCACGGTGTCGGACTGCGCCGGCGTGAGCACGTCCGGCGCGAGGAACGAGTCGGTCGGCACGGAGGCCGTCGCGTAGGTCTGCACGGTCTGCGCCGTCGCGGTGCCGTCGTTGATGGCCTGCTGCCCCATGACGCTCCACGTCACCCAGACCAGGGCGAGTCCGAGCACGGCCATGGCCACGCTGCTGATGACCGCGAACGAGCGGGTCAGCGGCCAGCGACGGCGGGTGGCTCTTGGCACGTGGGACCTCACGAGCTGGTGCGAGCACGGGTCGGGAGAGGGTCCGCGCTGAGGCGAGAGTATGCGGTACATCCGCCCAGGAGCGACACCCCAGGTCAGAGATTCGTCCCGGCGCGTCGGGAACGTCCCCAGCCCGTGCGCGGTTGCACCGGACGCCAACAATCTGGAGGATCCGATGACGTACGAGGTGACCAAGACCGACGAGCAGTGGGCCCTGGAGCTCCAGCCCCAGGAGTTCGCGGTCCTGCGTCGGGCCGGGACCGAGCGGGCG
>NZ_JBFULZ010000216.1:0-6600 GCF_054049635.1 Cellulomonas sp. P5_C6
GTGCCCGGCGCCGCTGCGGACCGGGGCCGYGGGCGGAGTCCTCGCCACGGCCGCCCTGGTGGCGCTCGCCGCGGCGGTCGCCACGCTCTGGGTCGTCGCGGGACGGGCCACGATCGGGGACGTCGTGCGGGGCCTCGGCCTGGACGCCGTCGGCGGCGTCGTGATGGCGATCGCCGAGCTGGCGTACCTGCCCAACCTGGTCGTGTGGGCGCTCGCCTGGCTGAGCGGTGCCGGGTTCGCCGTCGGGTCCGGTACGCACTTCGCGCCCGACGGGGTGATCGGAGGGCCGCTGCCCGCGGTGCCGATGCTCGGCGCCCTCCCGGCGCCGGACGTCGCCGGACCGGCCACGAGCGTGGTGCCGCTGGTGCTGGTCCTGGTGGGCGCGCTGGTCGGCTGGTACGTGCACCGCCGACTGGTCACGCAGCGGTGGTGGGAGGTGATGTCGGCGTGCGCCACCGCCGCGGTGACCACGGGGGTCGTCGTCGCGCTGCTGGTCACCGCCGCGAGCGGGGGCGTCGGGCCGGACCGGCTCGCCGACGTCGGCGCGCAGGGCGGGATCGTCGGGCTCCTGGCAGCTGCCGGGGTGCTCGTCGGGTCGCTGCTCGTAGCGCTGCCCGGGGACCGGCCGCTGCGGGCGCAGGTGCGCCACGCGTTCCGCGTCGCACTCCGTCGTGACGAGTCGGCGCTGGGTCCCGACGACGTCGCGCTCCGTCCGGACGAGGCCGACGTCCCKGACTAGGAGCCGGTGCTCCTCTTCTGCAACGAGTCCCGCAGGTCGTCGAGGTCCTTGAGGTACTGCGCGTTGCAGGCGTTCTTGGCGGTGATCGTCAGGGCGCCCTGCAGGCACTCCTGCTTGGCCTGCGAGACGGGCCACACCGCCAGCTGCACCGCGAGGAGCAGCGACCACGAGAGCGCGATGACGACGCCGACCCCGATCATGGGCGTGACCCCGCGGGACCGCGCCCGGCTCGACACGACGAGCGCCCAGACGCCGACGACCAGCGCCGCGAGGGCGAACACCAGGGCGGACGCCTGCCACGGCAGCGGGAGCGTGGCGACCAGCACCGACGACACCACGAGCACCCCGAACAGGCGCGTCAGGCGCAGGGCGCGCGCCGCCAGCTCGGGGTCGGGCGGGGCGCTGTCGGGAGCGGACGGGCGCACCGGACCGACGACGGGTGCGGGCGGCGGCCACGGGTGCTGAGCAGGCGGCGCGTCCACCCGGTCGCCGTCCGGCGTGCGCGGGCGGTCCTCGGGGGGCGCGTACGGGTTGCTCACCCGAGCATTCTCGCCCACGAACCTGGAGCCGCGGACGGAGCGTCCGTCGGGCGCGGATAGGGTCACTGCGTGACTCAGGAGACCCCCCGTCGCCCCGACCCGGCCACCCGCGGCTCCGGCCGGCTCGTCGTGCTCGTGTCCGGGACCGGCTCGAACCTCGCCGCGCTCCTCGAGGCCCACGGCGACGCCGCCTACGGTGCGCGCGTGGTGGCGGTGGTCGCGGACCGCGCCGGCATCCTGGCGCTCGACATCGCGCGCGAGGCCGGGATCCCGACCGCGGTCGTCTCGCTCAGGGACTTCGACGACCGTGCCGCCTGGGACGCCGCACTTGCCGAGACGGTCGCGGTGTTCTCCCCGGACCTCGTCGTCTGCGCGGGGTTCATGAAGCTGTTCGGTGCCACGTTCCTCGGCCGGTTCGGCGGTCGGATCGTCAACACGCACCCCGCGCTGCTGCCGTCGTTCCCGGGCGCGCACGGCGTGCGGGACGCGCTCGCGTACGGCGTGAAGGTGACTGGCTGCACGGTGATGGTGGTCGACGAGGGCGTCGACACCGGACCGATCCTCGCGCAGGCCACGGTGGCCGTGGAGGTCGACGACGACGAGGCCACCCTGCACGAGCGCATCAAGGCGGTCGAGCGGACGCTCCTGGTCGACTGGGTCGGGCGCATCGCCCGCGACGGACTTCGGGTCGAGGGCAGGCGCGCGATCGTCGGCTGACGCCCGCTAGACTCGGCCCCGGTCGTGACTGGCGCAGGTGGGTTCAACCACCGGGAAGCGGCCGCAGTGCCCCGCCACGCACCGCCCGCCTGGGTGCTTGGGTCCGCCCTTAGCCGACCCTTGTACCCCCGGGAGCCGCCATGTCCTCCACCGAGAACCAGCGACCTGTCCGTCGCGCGCTCGTCAGCGTCTACGACAAGACCGGCCTGACGGAGCTCGCCGCCGCCCTGCACGCCGCCGGCGTCGAGCTGGTCTCCACCGGCTCGACGGCCTCGACGATCGCCGCCACGGGCGTCCCCGTCACGCGCGTCGAGGACCTCACCGGCTTCCCCGAGTGCCTGGACGGGCGCGTCAAGACGCTGCACCCGCGCGTCCACGCCGGCGTGCTGGCCGACACGCGCCGCCCCGAGCACCTCGCGCAGCTCGAGGACCTCGGTATCGCGCCGTTCGAGCTGGTGGTCGTCAACCTCTACCCCTTCACGGCGACCGTCGCGTCCGGCGCCGGGCCCGACGAGTGCGTCGAGCAGATCGACATCGGCGGCCCGTCGATGGTGCGCGCGGCCGCGAAGAACCACCCCAGCGTCGCGGTCGTCGTCGACCCGGCCCGGTACGACGAGGTCGTCGCGGCGGTCGGTGCCGGCGGCTTCACGCTCGCCGCGCGGCGCCTGCTCGCCGCCGACGCCTTCGCGCACACGGCGTCCTACGACGCCGCCGTGGCCAGCTGGTTCGCGTCCGAGTACGCGCCCGACGAGGAAGCGACCGACTCCGGCTTCCCGGCGTTCACGGGCTCCACCTGGGTRCGCGGCGAGGTGCTGCGCTACGGCGAGAACCCGCACCAGCAGGCSGCCCTGTACCTCACGCCCGACGGCGYCGCGGGSCGSGGGCTGGCCGGCGCCGAGCAGCTGCACGGCAAGGCGATGAGCTACAACAACTACGTGGACGCCGACGCCGCCTGGCGGGCCGCGCACGACCACACCGCCCCGGCGGTCGCGATCATCAAGCACGCCAACCCCTGCGGCATCGCGGTCGGGGCGGACGTCGCCGACGCCCACGCCAAGGCCCACGCCTGCGACCCCGTCTCGGCCTTCGGCGGGGTCATCGCGACCAACCGGACCCTCACGGCCGCCGCCGCCGAGCAGATCGCGCCGGTGTTCACCGAGGTGGTCGTCGCGCCCGACTTCGAGCCCGAGGCGCTCGAGATCCTCGCGCGCAAGAAGAACATCCGCCTGCTCAAGGTCACCCCGACCGAGGGCGTGCGCACCGAGCGCCGCGCGGTGAGCGGCGGGCTGCTGGTCCAGGAGCTCGACCAGGTCGACGCACCCGGCGACGACCCGGCCGCCTGGACCCTCGCGTCGGGCACGCCGGCCGACGAGGCCACCCTGGCGGACCTCGTGTTCGCCTGGCGCGCCGTCCGGGCCGTGAAGTCCAACGCGATCCTGCTGGCCGACGACGGCGCCTCGGTGGGCGTCGGCATGGGCCAGGTCAACCGGGTGGACTCGTGCCGGCTCGCGGTCGAGCGGGCCAACACMGGGGACGTCGAGCGGGCGCGCGGGGCGGTCGCGGCCTCGGACGCGTTCTTCCCGTTCGCCGACGGCGCGCAGGTGCTCATCGACGCCGGCGTGCGGGCCATCGTGCAGCCGGGCGGCTCGGTCCGCGACGAGGAGGTCGTCGCGGCCGCGGCGGCCGCCGGCGTGACGCTGTACCTCACCGGGACGCGGCACTTCGCCCACTGACCGTCCTCAGACGAGGGCGGCCTCGCGCAGCGCACGCCCGGGGTCCCGGGCGACCGCTCGGTCGAGCCGAGGCAGCCGCGCGCCGGTGAAGAGCCGGCGCGCGGCGCCCACGTCGCGGGGGCGGTCGACGGTGAGGATCGCGGCGACCTCCTCGGTGCCCCGGCGGAACCACAGGGCGGCCCAGCCCTCGCCCGCGGGGTCGCCGCGGAGCACGACCTCGTCGTCGGGGTGCGGGTGCCCGAACTGCGCCAGCTCGTGCCCGAGCTGGGTGGAGAAGACGTAGGGCGCGACGTCGAGCGCGTCCTGCGGCCCGCCGAGCAGGTCGGCGACGAGGGCGGCCGGACCGCGGAGCGCGCCGTCCCAGTGGCCGCCGGGGACCCAGCCGTGCCGGGGCGAGCGGCGCAGGGCCACGTCGCCGACGGCCCGGACGGTCCGGACGTCCGCCGGCGCGCCGATCACCGCGTGGTGCTCGTCGACCCGCAGCGACCCGTCGGCCTCGCGCGGGAGCGCGCCGGCGAGCCAGTCCGTGGTCKGACGGGCGCCCACGGCCGCCAGCACGACGTCGGCGGGGATCAGCTTGCCGTCGGCGAGGAGCACGCCGTTGGTGCCCACCTCGACGACGTGCTCGCCGGTCAGCAGCCGCACGCCGGCCGCGGCGTACCAGGGGGCGGTGAGCTCGCCGACGGCCGGCCCCAGCGCGCCGGCCAGGGGAGCGCCCGTGGCCTCGAGGACGACGACGTCGACGCCCGCCGCCGCGGCGACCCCGGCCACCTCCGCGCCGATCCACCCGGCGCCGATCACCACCAGGGCCGTGCCGGGCGCCAGGGCCTCGCGCAGGCGCCGGGCGTCCGCGGCGGTGTGCAGCGTCAGCGCGGCCTCCCACCCGGGAGGCCGGACGGCGTGCGCGCCGGTCGCCACYACGAGCGTGTCGGCCGTGAACGAGCCGTCCGCGGTCTGCACCTCGGGCCGGCCACCCGCGAAGGAGAGGCCCCGCGCCGGGGTGCTCAGGTGGACCTCGTCGGCCATCGCGAGCAGGTCCACGCCGATCTCGTCGGTCAGCCACGTGGGCTCCGGACGGTCGAGCAGGTGCTTGGACAGGGGCGGCCGGTCGTACGGCGCGATCCCCTCGGCGCCGAGTACCACGACCCGCCCGTCGAAACCGCGTTCCCGCAGGCCGGCGACGGTCTGGGTCGCCGCGAGGCCCGCGCCGACCACGAGCACCTCCCGGACGCGCGACGTGTCCAGGGGCTCGTGGTCCGTCCGGGCGCTCACCACGCAACGGTAGTCTCCCGTCGGGAGGCAAGGACGGATGGCGGAGGAGCGGATGAGCGGGGGAGCCGGGGTTCGGCGCGTGGGTTCCGCGCGCCCTGACGCCGTCGATCCCGTGCTCGAACCCGTCGATCCCGTGCTCGAACCCGTCGGTGCCGCGCCCGCACCCGAGCCCGCGGCCACCCAGGCCCGACCGGTCGAGCCGGCCGAGGCCGCCGTGCCGATCGACGCCGTGCCGATCGACGCCGTGCCGGTCGACGCCGCGCCCGTCGACGCGCCGCCGGTCGAGCCCCCGCTCCACACGGGCCCGATCCCGGTCGAGGAGGCGCCGCTGGACCCGCGCGCCATCGCCCGCGCCTCGCTCGACGCGGCGCGCAACGCCTCGCTCTGGTGGACCAGCTCGGGGATCGTCGTCGCGACGCTCGTGGCCCTCGTCGTCGGCACCCGCGCCGGTGCGTTCGTGCTGGCCGCGGTCGCCCTGGCGTGCGCCGTGGTGCGCGGGGTGCTCCCGTCGCCCGGGCCGGTCGCGCTCTCGGTGCGGGCCAAGGCGATCGACGTCGCCGTGCTCGTGCTGCTGGGCGTCGGGCTCGCGGTGCTCGCGCAGATCCTGCCCAACGGCTGACCGCACGACGAAGGCCCGGGACCAGCTGGTCCCGGGCCTTCGCGCGTGCGGTCAGCGGGAGCGGGTCAGCGCTCCGTCACCACGAGGACGTCGTCTGTCGTGACGTAGGCGTCGTCCTCCTCGAGCAGGTTGTCCTCGGCCGGCTCGGCCGCGAACGCGCGGTAGACCAGGCCGGCCAGCGCGGCGCCGACCAGCGGGGCCACCCAGAACAGCCAGAGCTGGCTGAGCGCCCAGCTCTCGGAGAAGAGCGCCGTGGCGGTCGAGCGGGCCGGGTTCAGCGACGCGTTGGTGACCGGCAGGGCGACGAGGATCAGCACGGCGAGCCCCAGGCCGATGGCGAACGGCGCCTGCTTGTTGGCGGAGCGACGGTCGGTCGCGCCGAGGATGATGCCGACGAACACCGCGGTCACGACGATCTCGACCAGCAGCGCGATGACCAGCGAGAACTCGACCTGGCCGCTGGAGAGCTTGGACAGGGGCGAGTGTGCGCCGTACCCGTTGGAGACGCTCGAGTAGAACGACTTMGCCGTGGCGCTGCCGCTGGTGTCGATGAGCGCCGGCAGCTTCGACGGGATGGTGATGAAGAGGATCGCCGCGGCGAGGATGCCACCGACCAGCTGGGCAAGCCAGTAGGGCAGGACGTCCTTCCATGCGGTCCGGCCGCCGATGGCGGCACCGAGCGTCACGGCGGGGTTGAAGTGGCCGCCCGAGATGTGGCCGACGGCGATGGCGCCCGCGAGCACCGCGATGCCGAAGCCGAGGGCCACGGCGAGCGTGCCGCCGACGCCGCTGAAGCTGGAGTACAGCGCGATGCCGACGCCCACCAGGACGAGCGTGAAGGTGCCGAACGCCTCGGCGCCGAGCCGGGCGACCAGGCCCGAGCCGGTGACGACGACCGTGCCGGCGGGGACGACGTACGCGTCGAGCTCCTCGACGACGACGTCCTCGTCCTCCTCCTCGACCTCGTCGGCTGCCGCGGGG
>NZ_JBFULZ010000217.1:0-6577 GCF_054049635.1 Cellulomonas sp. P5_C6
CGGTGGGCTCGGGCACGGGGGCGATGCCGCTCGCCGCGGCCGGGGGCGTGCTCAGCGCGGTCCTGCCCGGCGCGAGCTCCGCGTCCCTGCGCGAGCAGGTCACGTTCTCGCTGGACAAGCGGCCCGCCGGCTCCGGCGGGTGGGTGCTGGTGCGCGGCCGGCTGGTCGACGGCGCGGGGGAGTACCGGCTGAAGATCGCGCTGTCCTCGGGCGGCGGGGTCTCGGCCCGGCTGTTCCGGACCGACGCGGGCGGCGCCGAGACGGCCGTCTCCAGCGCGGTCACGGCCACGGGCGTCACGTACACCACCGGCACCGCGCTGGCGGCTGCGTTCGAGGTGGTGGGCACGTCGCCCACCACGCTGCGCGCCAAGGTGTGGAACGCCGCGCAGGCCGAGCCCGCCGCGTGGCTGGTGCAGGCCACCGACGCGACGGCCGGTCTGCAGGCTGCCGGATACACCGGTCTGGCTGCCATCCTGTCCTCGTCGGCGTCCAACGCGCCGGTCGTGGCACGGTTCGACAACTACACGATCACGGCGGTGCCGTGACTGGGGGTCAAGTGGACGACGTGACGACCGCACCGAGCTACCGGGAGATCGTGGCGCGCCTCGCCGCGGCGCAGAAGGCCTCGCGCAACGCGCCGGCCTACTCGCGCTGGGTGAACCGCCCGCTGGGCCGGCGGATCGCCGCGGCCGCCTACCTGCGGGGGATGACCCCGGACCAGGTCACGGGCATCAGCGCGTGCCTGACGGTGGTCGGGCTGGCGTTCCTCGTCACCGCGCAGCCCGCCTTCTGGGTGGGTGTGGTCGTCTCGCTGGCTCTCGTGCTGGGGTACGCGTTCGACTCGGCGGACGGGCAGCTGGCCCGGCTGCGCGGGGGCGGCTCGCCCCGCGGCGAGTGGCTCGACCACGTGGTCGACTCCGCCAAGAACGTGTCCGTGCACCTGGCCGTGCTCGTCGCGTGGTTCCGGTTCGCGGGCGAGCGGGTGTTCTCGTGGGAGGGCGACACCCTGCTGCTGGTCCCGCTGCTGTTCGCCATCGTGTCGACCGTCTTCTTCTTCGCCATGACGCTGACCGACCAGCTGCGCCGGCTCTACGGCGGCAAGCCCACGTCGACCTCGGCGGAGGCCATCGCCGCCAAGGCGCCCGTTATGGCCTCGCTGATGACGCTGCCGAACGACTACGGGCTGCTCTGCGTGGCGTTCGTCCTGGTCGGCCTGCCCGCGGTCTTCGCCCCGTTCTACACGCTGTTCCTGCTGGCCAACGTGGTGTTCCTGGTGGTCGGCCTGCGGCGCTGGTCAGGCGAGCTGCGGGGCAAGGGCTGACACGACGGCGTCGCGCAGCCGGCGCGTCACGTCGGCCCAGTCGGGCGCGACGAACGCCGCCGGGCTGACCGTCGGCGCCTGCAGCGCGGCCGCGATGGCGTCGACGTCGAGCGGGTCGACGTAGGCCGCGCTCGTGCCGAGGTTCTCGCGCATCACGGGGATGTCGGCGGCGAGCACCGCGCAGCCGAACGCGAGCGCCTCCACCGGAGGGAGCCCGAAGCCCTCGTCCAGCGAGATGTACACGAACAGGCCGGAGTTCTTGTACAACCAGGCGAGCTCGCCGTCGTCGACCCGTCCGAGGAAGCGGATGGCCCCGGACGTCACGGCGTCGCGCACGTCCGGACCCAGGTCGGCGCGGGCGCCCTCGGGCTCGCCGACCACCAGCAGGGGCCGCGCGGCGGTGATCGCCCCGGACCGGGCGGCGGCCGTGAACAACCGGCCGAGGTTCTTCCGTACGTTGAGCCGCCCGACGCTGAGCACGAACTCGTCGACGTCCACGCCGGCCGGCCGCCGCGGTTCCGCCGTCGCCAGCTCCGTGCCGACGGCCAGGCCGATGGGGACGACGGGGGCGATGCCCCTGTTGTGCGACGCGATGCGCTCGGCCTCGTGGTGCGAGCTCGTCGCGACGACGTCGGCCCGACGCAGCGTCCACGGCACCAGCTGCAGGTACGCGCGCTCGGGCACGGTGAACCACTCGGGGTTCGTCTGGAACATGACGTCGTGCACGAACACGGCGCTGCGGCCCGTCCACGGCGTGAAGTTGTGCACCACCGCGATGTCGGCGCCCACCTTGCGGGCGATCCTCGGGTAGTCGACGACCGACGCGACGCCGTGCGGCCACAGCCTCGTGCCGACCAGGTCCACGCCCGGGGGAGCCTCGACGTCGCCGAGGACCTTGTGCGGCACCACCATCGTGACCCGGTCGTCGAACAGGTCGACCCAGTGCCGGATGATCTCCCGCTGGACCTGCCGGTTGGAGATGGGCCCGGCGGCCCACCAGTAGCCGTCGACGAGGACGTGCACGTCAGTCCCGGTCGGCCCAGAGCTCGTCGACGATCTGGCGCGTCGACCGGATGTTCGCCCGGCTCGACGCACCGAACACGATCGACTCGACGTTCGGCAGCCCGCACACCCACTCGAGCGCCTCGCGCGGCGGGATGGCCCCCGACGCGAGCACGGACATGGCGATCGGCCGGAACTTCTTCTCCTCGAGCACGCGCTCGTACTCCGCGATGCCTCCCGACATGCGGAAGCCCAGCTTGTTGATGCTCGAGCAGACGATGGGGTTCACGACGCCCACCCGCTCGAGGGCGTCCAGCAGCATCGGCAGGTTCATCGTGATGAAGCCCGGCTCCGCGTCGTACCGCTTGCGCACGTGGTTGGCGAAGATCGCGAAGGCGTCGTCGAACCCGAGCCCCAGCAGCAGGTCGACCACCACGTTCTGCAGGAAGATCACCGGCGTCGACAGTCCGCGGAACATGGTCATCTCCGCGTCGACCAGCAGCGTGATGAGGCTCTCGACGTCCTTGCGGGCCAGGGCCTTGCCACCGCGCATCGCCGAGTCGAGGAACCCCTCGTCGGGCAGGAAGCGCCGGACCGCGCCGAGCATCCCGTCCTCGGCCATCGCGTTGGCGTACTTGTGCGCGTACGGCATGCACGGGTAGAAGGTCGAGGCCGCGGCGCGCGCGGGGTCCGCGCGGACCAGGTCCGCGATCTGCGCGACCCGGTCGTGCGTGGTGCACATGAACGTGGTGACGCCCTCGTCGAACGCGGCGTCGAGGACGTTCATGATCGCGGAGAGGTCCTGGAACTTGATCTCCTGGGCGCGCGCCTTCTCCTCGGACATGTGGTTCACGCCGAAGAACTGGTTGTCGCCGAACAGCAGCTGGTCCATGGCCGTCACCGCTGAGGGAGCAGTCGGCGCAGCCCGGTGCGGGCCGGCGGGGCGGGGGCCTTGCGGACGGGCTGCCCGCCGCCGACCGGGGTCGGCGGCTTCTCGGCGTCGGCCACGATCGCGGCGATGACCAGGTCGGTGTCGGCGGCCGACCGGAACGAGTTCTCGCCCTTGGTCGTGCCCGTCACCACCCGCTGCACGAACGCGTCGACCTGGCTGCTGTACTCCTCGCCGCGCACGTAGAACCAGACCGGCTCCGTGAGATCGGTGGTGTAGCGGACGTTCCAGCCCTGCTCGTAGCCCGGGGGAACCTCGGCCGTGTCGCGCAGGTACACCTGCACCTCCTGGCGGTCGACGAAGATCCTGCCGTGCGTGCCCCACAGAGTGAGCTTGGTGGTCATCTTGCGCTGGGACTCGTCGCTCCAGCTCACGCTGAGCGTCGCGGTGGCGCCGGTCGCCAGGTGCAAGGTCGAGGTGACCTCGTCGTCGGTCTCGCCGGAGAAGACACGGGCCAGGACCGACCCGCTGACGCCCGTCGGGAGTCCGAAGTACCAGGTCAGCAGGTTGAGGGGGTGCGCCGCGTAGTCGTAGAGGCAGCCGCCGCCCTCGGTCCGCTTGCTGCGCCAGGTGGCGCCCTTGGGCTTGAGCACGACGGGCCCGTACGCCTCGGCCAGCACGTGCGTGACGGTGCCGATGGCCCCGGCGTCGAGCAGCCGGCGGACCTCCTCGAACGCCCCGACGAACCGGTAGTGGTAGCCCACCTGCGTGACCAGCCCGAGCTTCTCGGCCCGGACGGCGAGCGCCTCGGACTCGGCGGGGTCGAGGCAGAACGGCTTCTCGCAGAACACGTGCAGCCCGCGGTCCAGGGCGGCGGACACCTGGGCGCCGTGCATGACCGACGGCGTGCAGATGACGACCGCGTCGAGGTTCGCCTTCTCGAGCATCGTGTCGTAGTCGGTGTACGTGGTCATGCCCGTGTTCTTGCCCAGCACGGACAGGACGTACGCGGAGGTGTCGCACACGCCGGCGAGCGTGACGTCGGGGTGCGCGTTGAACATGGCCAGGTGGGACAGGCCCATCTTGCCGAGGCCGACGATGCCGACGCGGATCATGCCGCCACCCCCTGTCGCGGAGCGCGGTCCTTGGCCGGCAGGTGCCGTTCGAGCAGCTCCTCGTACTGGCCGGCGACGTGGGCCCACGTGAACTCCGCCGCGTGCCGCTTGCGGGCGTTCTCGCCCAGCTCGGTCCGCAGCGCGTCGTCCGCGAGCAGCCGGGTCAGCGCCTCGTCGGCGTCGTCGACCCCCGTGAAGAAGAGCGCCGCGCCGCCCGCGGTCCACCGGTTGTACTCGTTGTCGTGCGCGAGCACCGCGTTGCCGGCGCCCAGCGCCTCGACCAGCGAGGGGTTGGTCCCGCCGACCGTGTGCCCGTGCAGGTAGGCCGCGCTGTGGAACCGCAGGGCCGTCACGGTCGCCGGGTCGTACACCGGCCCGAGCAGGTCGACCTCGTCGCCCGCGGCCGCCCGGATGGCCAGGTGGTACGGGTCGTCGTGGCCGACGTCGCCGAGGACGGCGAGGCGGAACCCGCGGGGCCGGCGGGAGAAGGCGGTGAGCAGCTCGACGATGGAGTTCTCCGGGATCGGACGCGCGATGAGCGTCAGGTAGCGACCGGGCTCGAGGCCGCGGTCGGTGACGGGGGCGGTCGGCGCGGAGACCACGGTGGGGGCGCCGTACGTGATCGTGGCGATCTTGCGGTCCTTGGCGTGCTTGCGCAGGTACACGGCGATCTCGGGGTGGTCGGCGATCAGGGCGTCGCCCACCAGGCACCCGATCCGCTCGTTGGTCCAGAGGATGGCCTGCCGCACCGGACCCCAGCGCGCCCGGGACCACTCGATCCCGTCCATGTTGATCACCGTGGGGATGCGCTTGAGCTTGTGCCAGGTGTTGAGCACGGCCGTGTTGTAGCCGAACGTCAGGCACAGGTCCCCGTACCGACCGGCGTGGCGGATCACCTTGAGGTCGAACCGGGACGTGCCGAGCCAGCCGTCGCGGGGCTCGGGGATGGTCACCCGCTCGATGCCCTCCCACGTGTCGTACCGCACCGGTCCGGTCCCGGGTTCCTGGCAGTAGACGACGACGCGCCACCCGTTGTCGACGAGGTGGCGCGCGACGTTCTCGGCGGCGGTCTCGAAGCCGCCGTACGCGGCCGGGACGCCGTGCGTGCCGAGGATCCGCACGGTTCTCGTCATCGGCAGATCCTCCTGACCTCGGGGTGAACGGGACGTGAACGGCCAGGAGCCGACCGGGGGAGCACGTCGAAAGTACCCCAATGCGGACATCTCGCTACCACCCTTGTGCAGATTTCGCCCGCTCAGCGGTACCCGAACGGGTGGTCCCGGGCGCGCGGGTGACTTTTGTGGAGAAGGGCGGACATTTCGGACGACCGTTCCTAGACTCGGCACCACGGTCAGGTCGAGCGAGAGGACGCACATGACGGTCGTCGGTTATGCGCCCGGGGTCTACGACCTCTTTCACGTGGGGCACCTCAACATCCTTCGGCACGCCCGCCAGCACTGCGACCACCTCATCGCCGGCGTCGTCTCTGACGAGAACGCCGAGCGTGTGAAGGGCAAGGCGCCCGTCGTCCCGCTCTCCGAGCGGCTCGAGGTCGTGTCCGCGCTGTCGATCGTCGACGAGGCCGTGGCGGAGGTCTGGGGCTCCAAGCGCGAGACCTGGGACCACGTGCGGTTCGACGTCATCTTCAAGGGCGACGACTGGCGCGGGACCCCGAAGGGCGCCGCGCTCGAGGCCTCCATGGCCGAGGTCGGCGTCCGTGTCATCTACTTCCCCTACACGGTGCACACGTCGTCCACGCAGCTGCGCCGTGCGCTCGAGCTCCTGGGCGAGGGGACCGAACCGGAGGCTGCGGCCGTCTGACGCCACCGGGCGCCGGCTGCGGCCGTCTGACGCGACCGCGTTTCTCCCCCGTCGACGGGGAGGGACGCGGTCGACCACGTCCAGGGCCGCCCGGGCTCGATGTCGGACCCCGGACGTAGACTTCTCGCGCACCCCGGCTCCTCCTGGAATCKGGGCGTTCGCGTTGCCTGTGCCCCGGCGCGCGCGTGCTCCGCCGATCGATCAAGGACCTCATGGACCTCACCGGCCTCCTTCCCGCCCTGCTCGCCGACCCGGCCGCCGCCGCGGCGGTGGAGTCCGTCCGTTCCCGCGGCGAGCTCGACGTCGTCGGCCCGGCAGGGGTCCGCCCGCCGCTGCTCGCGGCGCTGGCGTCGGGGCGCCCGCTGGTCGTCGTGACCGCCACGGGCCGCGACGCCGACGAGCTCGCCGCGGCCGTCCGCTGCTACCTGC
>NZ_JBFULZ010000218.1:0-6546 GCF_054049635.1 Cellulomonas sp. P5_C6
GCCCTGCAGCACGCGAACGGCGAGGTCGGTACGCGCCAGCCGGTGTCAGCCGCGCACGCCGCCGCCCGTGCGGCCGGGGTCCCGCTGCTGGTCGACGCCGGCGCGAGCCTGGGCCACGTCGACGTCGGGGACGCCTGGGACCTKCTGGCCGCGGACGCCGGCGACTGGGGCGGCCCGGGCGGCCTCGGGGTCCTGGTGACCCGCTCGGGGGTCCGCCGCTCGCCGGACTGGCCCGAGGACGAGGACCGGTGGTTCCCGGGCGGGGTGAGCGTCCCCGCGGCGCTGGCCGCGGCCGTGGCTCTCCAGGTGGCGACGTCCACCCGCGCCGCCGACGACGGATCCCGGCGGCGGCTGGTCGACCGGGTCCGGGCGCGGGTGGCCGCCGAGGTGCCCGACGTCGACGTCGTCGGCGACCCGGTGGACCGGCTCCCCCACGTCCTGACGTTCTCCTGCCTCTACGTCGAGGGCGAGGCTCTGCTGACCGCGCTGGACGAGCGCGGGTTCGCGGTGGGCTCGGGGTCGGCGTGCACGTCCAGCGCCCTGGAGCCCAGCCACGTGCTGGCGGCCATGGGCGCGCTCACCCACGGAAACATCCGGCTCGCGCTCCCCCGCGGCACCACGACCGAGGACGTCGAGCGATTCCTGGACGAGCTGCCGGGGATCGTCGCCGGCGTGCGGGAGGCCTGGGGGGTCGGCGGCMTGTGACCACGGTCGACGCCCGAGGGCTGCGCTGCCCGGCCCCGGTGATCCGGCTGGCCCGAGCCGCCGCGGACGCGCCGCCCGGGACCGAGCTCACGGTGCTCGCGACCGACCCCGCGGCCGTGCACGACGTCCCGGCCTGGGCACGGATGCGGGGTCACGAGATGGTCGGCGCGACCGAGCACGACGGCGTGCACGCGCTGACGGTCCGGACGCACGCATGACTCAGGCCCGGCCCCTGGTGAGGGACCGGGCCTGCGGAGGTCAGATCAGCTGAAGGAGCCGCCGCACGCGCAGGCGCTGCCGGCGTTCGGGTTGTCGATGGTGAAGCCCTGCTTCTCGATCGAGTCGGCGAAGTCGATCGTCGCCCCCTCGAGGTAGGGCACGCTCATGCGGTCGACGACGACCTCGACGCCGTCGTAGTCCTTGAGGGCGTCGCCGTCGAGGACCCGCTCGTCGAAGTACAGCTGGTAGATCAGGCCGGAGCAGCCACCGGGCTGGACGGCGACGCGCAGACGCAGGTCGTCGCGGCCCTCCTGCTCGAGGAGGCTGCGGACCTTCGAGGCGGCGAAGTCGGTGAGGAGCACGCCGTGGGTCTCGGTCGCGGTCTCGGTCGCGGTGGTCTCGCTCATGGGATCTCCTGGGTGCTCACTGGACGGTGCAATCGCTGCGTCAACTCGGTCGTCAACCTCGAGCAACAGCACCGGGCCTGAGGTTGTTCCCGTCCAGGGTACGACTCCTGGGGCGACATCCCCGTCAACGTGACCAGGTTCTCGCCACGCGTGCGGCGCGGGCCGCCAGGCTCCCGGCGGGGTCGGCCAGGGCGGCGGCCACCTGCTCGGGGGTCTCGCCCACGGCGTAGGCGGCGGTGATCCCGGCGGCGGACAGCTCGCGGCGCCCGACCAGCACCTCCCCGGCGAGGACGACGGTAGGCACGGCGTGCGCCAGCGCGCGCGACGCGACCTCCGCGGCGACCTTCCCGTGCAGGGACTGCCAGTCGAACCGCCCCTCGCCGGTGACGACGACGTCGTGGTCGGCGATCAGGTCGTCCAGGY
This sequence comes from Cellulomonas sp. P5_C6, assembly GCF_054049635.1. NCBI lineage: Bacteria > Bacillati > Actinomycetota > Actinomycetes > Micrococcales > Cellulomonadaceae > Cellulomonas > Cellulomonas sp. P5_C6. Next base: position 1,755 of record NZ_JBFULZ010000218.1, read on the forward strand.
CGACGGCGTCGGCGACCACGACCGCGCCGGGCACCAGCCGGCCGCCGAGCAGCGCGAGCCCGAAGCCGAGCCCTCCCGCTGCGCCGGCACCGGGCGCGGCCGTCAGCCGCGAGGTCGCGGAGGCGGTGCGTGCCCCGGCGAGCAGGTCGGGTCGGACCGCGTCGCCGAGGGCGGCGGTCGCGGCGTGGGCGAAGTGCCCGAGCGCGCGCTCGAGGTCCTGCGCCTGCTCCGGGGTCGCGCCCTTCTGCGGAGCGAACCCCGCGCTCGCCCCGTGCAGCCCGAGGAGCGGGACGTCGACGTCCGTGGCCACGACCAGCTCGGTCCCGCGCAGCCGGTCGCGCAGGTCCCGGAGGCCGACGAGGTCCTCGGGCGTGACCGCGCCGAGCGCCCCGCCCCCGGCGTCGAGCAGGTCGGCCGGTCCATCGAGGCCGAGCGCGCGCGCCAGTCCGACGAGCGCACCGGCACCGCCGTCGTTCGTCGCCGAGCCGCCCAGGCCGAGGACGACCCGACGGGCTCCCGTGCCGAGCGCCGCCGCGAGCAGCTCACCGGCTCCGCGGCTCGACGTCCGGGTGGGGTCGCGCCGGTCGGCCGGCACCAGGGGCAGGCCGAGCGCCTGCGCCGTCTCCACGTACGCCGTCGTCCCGACCACCAGCACCACCGCGGGCGTCGTGACGCCGACCGGCGACGTCACGGTGACAGGGACCAGCTCACCGCCCAGGGCGGAGTGGAGCGTGGCGACGAAGCCCGGTCCACCGTCGGACAGCGGGCACGCTGTGACCTCGTCCCCCGGCGCCGTGCCCCGCCAGGCACCGGCGATGGCGGCCGCGGCCTCGGCGGCCGTGAGGCTCGAGCCGAAGCTGTCGGGGGCGATGAGCACGCGCACGGCGTGCATCGTGGCACGAGCGGGCGGGCGACCGTGTGAAAGGATCGCCGCGTGAGTGTGAGCACCTTCTCCGAGCCGGCTCCGTCGGCACTCCTGCTGCTGGGACGCGGCGTCGACCTGGCCTCCGAGCGGGGCGTCGAGTGCGTCGGCGACCTGCCCGCCCCGAGCGACCCGGATCTCGTCGAGCGCGCCCGGGCTGCCCGCGCCGCGCTGGGCTCCCGGGCGTTCGTCCTGGGCCACCACTACCAGCGCGACGAGGTCATCGAGTTCGCCGACGTCACGGGCGACTCCTTCAAGCTCGCGCGCGAGGCGGCCGCCCGGCCCGAGGCCGAGTTCATCCTGTTCTGCGGCGTGCACTTCATGGCCGAGTCGGCCGACATCCTGACGTCGGACCACCAGCAGGTGATCCTCCCGGACCTCGCCGCGGGCTGCTCCATGGCGGACATGGCCGCCATCGACCAGGTCGAGGACGCCTGGGACGTGCTGGTCGACGCCGGGGTCGCGGACTCGACGGTGCCGGTGACGTACATGAACTCCGCGGCGTCGATCAAGGCGTTCACCGGGCGGCACGGCGGCACCATCTGCACGTCGTCGAACGCGCACGTCGCCCTGCGGTGGGCCTTCGACAAGGTCGGCGGCGTCGACGGCACCGGCAAGGTGCTCTTCATGCCCGACCAGCACCTGGGCCGCAACACCGCGGTGCAGCAGCTCGGGCTCTCGCTCGACGACTGCGTCGTGTTCGACCCGCGCAAGCCCGGCGGCGGCCTGACCACCCAGCAGCTGCGCGACGCGCGGATGATCCTGTGGCGCGGCCACTGCTCCGTGCACGGACGGTTCTCGGTGCGCAACGTCACGGACATGCGCGCGGCCGTCCCGGACGTCACCGTGATCGTGCACCCGGAGTGCCAGCACGAGGTCGTCCTCGCGGCGGACCTGGTGGGCTCGACCGAGTACATCGTCAAGGCGCTCGACGCCGCCGCGCCGGGCAGCTCGTGGGCTGTCGGCACGGAGCTCAACCTGGTGCGTCGCCTCGCGGCCGCCCACCCGGACAAGAACATCCACTACCTCGACTCGACGGTCTGCTTCTGCTCGACCATGAACCGCATCGACCTGCCGCACCTGGTGTGGGCGATGGAGTCCCTGGTGGCGGGCCGGCCGGTCAACCGCATCGTCGTCGACGCCGACGACGCCCACTGGGCCCGGGTGGCACTCGACCAGATGCTCGCGCTGCCGGGGTACTGAGCATGTCCACCGGGCACCATCTGCGCGTCGGCATCTTCGTCTTCGACGACGCCGAGGAGCTCGACGTCGTCGGGCCGTACKAGGTGCTCTCCTACTGGGCGAACACCTCGGACCTGCGTCCCGAGGTCATGACGTTCTCGGTCGACGGCTTCGGGGTGCACTGTGCCAAGGGTCTGCGGCTCGTCCCGGACCTCAGCGCGGACGAGCTGGGTCCGCTGCACGTGCTCGTCTACCCGGGCGGCTTCGGCACCCGCGCGCTCCTGCGCGACCCCGAGCACCTCGAGTGGGTGCGCGGCATGCGCGCCGCGACGCCGCTGATGACCAGCGTGTGCACGGGCGCCCTCGTGTACGCCGCCGCAGGCCTGCTCTCCGGGCGACCGGCCACGACCCACTGGGGCGCCTTCGACGAGCTGGCCGTCCTCGACCCGAGCATCCTGGCGGACACCGAGGCGCGGTTCGTCGACGACGGCGACGTCGTCACCTCCGCGGGGGTGTCCGCGGGCATCGACATGGCGCTGCACCTGGTCGCCCGGCTCGAGTCCGTCGACGCCGCGAAGGCCGTCCGGCGCGGCATCCAGTACGACCCCGAGCCCCCGGTATGACGGGACCGCTCGACGCCCCCGTGCTCGAGCACGCCCTGCTGCCTGTCCGGGCGGGCCAGGAGGACGCGTTCGAGCGGGCCATCGCCGACGCCACCCCGCTCGTCGCGAGCATCCCGGGCTTCCGCGGGATCCACGTCTCACGCGGCGTCGAGAGCCCGGGCACGTACCTGCTGCTCATCGGCTGGGACTCGGTCGAGGCGCACGAGGTCGGCTTCCGCGGGTCGCCGCAGTACGCGCATTGGCGCGAGCTGCTGCACCACTTCTACGAGCCGTTCCCCGTGGTCGAGCACTTCGTTCCCACGGAACCTACCCGCGAGTAACATCGCCGCCGTGACCCGGATGATCCAGCTCGCACTGGCCACCACCCGCCCCCGAGCCGCCGTCCCGGGCCGCGGGCTCTTCGACCCGTCGGTGACCTCCATGCGGGTCCACCCGGGCGACCTGGACTTCTACCGGCACGTGAACAACGGCGTGTACCTGCAGATGATGGACGTGGCGCGCAGCAACTTCCTGGCCGACCTCGGCGCCTTCGGTCCGCTGAAGGAGCACGGCTGGTACCCCGTGGTGGCGTCGTCGACGATGTCCTACCGACGCTCGCTCACGCTGGGCCAGCGCTTCGAGATCTCCACCCGCCTGCTCGGCTGGGACCAGCGCTGCGCCTACCTGGAGCAGACCTTCCGCCGGGGCGGCGAGCACGTCGCGCGCGGGGTCGTCGCCGGGCGGTTCCTCGGCCGGGACGGGTCGCGCATCGCCGCGCCCGACGTCATCGACCTGCTGGGCACCCACGACGGCCCGTCGCCCGAGCTGCCCGACGACGTCCGCGCCTGGGCCGAGGCCGTCGGCGTCGCGCACCGCGGGAGCGCCTGAGGCGCCTCAGCGGGCCGCGAGACGCTCCAGCAGCAGCGCCTCGGCCAGCACGACCTTCTCCAGCTCGCCGAGGTGCACCGACTCGTTCGCGCCGTGCGCGCGGCCGTCCGGGTCCTCGACGCCGGTCACCAGGATCGAGGCGTCCGGGAAGACCTCGAGCAGGTCGGCGATGAACGGGATCGACCCGCCGACCCCGATGTCCACGGGGTCGGTCCCCCACGACTGCGCGAACGCCCAGCGGGCGGCCTGCATGGCCGGGGAGTCCAGCGGCGCCTGGAACGGCTTGCCCTGCTCGCCGTCGGTCACGGTGACGCGCGCGCCGAACGGGGCGTGGTCGACCAGGTGCGTGCGCAGCGCGGTCATCGCCGCGGCGGGGTCCTGGCCGGGGGCGAGCCGGACCGAGAGCTTGGCCGAGGCGCGCGGGGTGATCGTGTTCGAGGCGCTGGCCACGCGGGGGGCGTCGAAGCCGATGACGCCGATCGCGGGCCGCGTCCAGAGCCGGGCGGTGATCGGTCCCGTGCCGGCCAGGCGGACACCGTCCAGCACGCTCGCGTCGGCGCGGAACGTCGCCTCGTCGTAGTCGACGCTCGGGTCGGGCGCGTGGACCAGGCCCTCGACCGCGACGTCGCCCTGGTCGTCGTGCAGCGTCGTGATCAGGCGGGCCAGGAGCGTCGGGGCGTCGAGGATCGCGCCCCCGAACATGCCCGAGTGCACGGCGTGGTCCAGGACGGCGACCTCGACGACGCAGTCCACGAGGCCCCGCAGCGACGTCGTCAGCCCCGGGACGCCGATCGCCCAGTTCGACGAGTCCGCGACCACGATGACGTCCGCCTCGAGCAGGTCGCGGTACGCGTGCAGGAACGCCGTGAAGGTGGGCGAGCCGATCTCCTCCTCGCCCTCGACGAAGACCGTCACGCCCACGCCGAGCTCGTCGCCGAGCACCCGCAGGGCACCGACGTGCGCGATGACGCCCGCCTTGTCGTCGGCCGCACCGCGCCCGTAGAGCCGTCCGCCGCGCTCGGTCGGCTCGAACGGCCGGCTGTCCCAGTCGGCGTCGTCGCCGGGCGGCTGCACGTCGTGGTGCGCGTACAGCAGCACGGTCGGCGCCCCCTCGGGGGCGAGCCGGCGGCCCACCACGGCGGGCGCGCCGCCGGGCACCGAGAGCACCCGGACGTCGTCGAGCCCGGCGCCCCGCAGC
>NZ_JBFULZ010000219.1:0-6538 GCF_054049635.1 Cellulomonas sp. P5_C6
GGTCCCGGAGCACYCAGGCGAGCGCGAGCTGCGGCAGGGTCCGGCCGCCGGAACGGGCGATCCCGTCGAGGGCTCGGACGTGACCGAGCGCCTCGTCGGTGAGYCACTCGGTGCGCAGCGGGCCGCCGCGCGCGGCGCGCGAGTCGGCGGGGACCCCGTGCAGGTACCGGGTGCTGAGCATCCCCTGGGCCAGCGGGGAGAAGGCGACGACGGCCATGCCTGCCTCGTCGGCGACCTCCAGCAGGGAGCGTCCGTCGGGCCCCGGCTGCTCGATCCAGCGGTTGAGCATCGAGTACGCGGGCTGGTGCACGGCCAGGGACAGGCCGATGGAGCGCGCCACGGCGAGGGCCTCGGTCGTCCGCTCGGCCGAGTACGACGAGATCCCCGCGTACCGCGCCTTGCCCGACCGGACGGCCCGGTCGAGGGCGCCGAGCGTCTCCTCGAGCGGTGTCGACGGGTCGAACCGGTGGCTGTAGAACACGTCGACGCTGCCCAGGCCGAGCCGCCGCAGGGACTCGTCGAGCGACGCGCGCAGGTACTTCGCCGACCCGTGCTCGCCGTACGGCCCGGGCCACGCGCGGTAGCCGGCCTTGGTCGTGACCAGCAGCTCGTCGCGGTGCCCGCGCAGGTCACGGGCCAGGAGGCGGCCCACCGACTCCTCGGCGGCGAACGGCGGCGGGCCGTAGTTGTTGGCGAGGTCCAGGTGCACGACGCCGCGGTCGACCGCGTGCAGGACGAGCCGGCGCTGGTCCGCGAACGGGGTGGCGGCGCCGAAGTTCTGCCAGAGGCCGAGGGAGACGACCGGCCACGACAGGCCGCCGGCCCGCCGGTGGGGGAGCTGAGGGGCATCGAGCACGTCGCCGACGCTACCCGCCGTGAGAAGAGGTGGCGCCGCGGGCGCGAGTCGGTCAGGCTGAGCGGGTCGCGGGCGCAGACGTCCGTCGGCACACAGCACCGCATCGGAGGAGACGCCATGGCGAAGGACGACGAAAAGGCGACCACGGAAGCGGCGGTGAGCGAGGACACCAAGGCGAAGTACCGCGAGGCGCTCGAGCGCAAGAAGACGAACCAGCACCGGACCTCGGACGGCTCGGCCAACACCGGCCAGGTGCACGGCTCGGAGACCGCGGGCCCGTCGCAGCGGCGCTTCCAGCGCAAGTCCGGCTCCGCCTGACGGACACAGCAGAAGGGCCCGACCGTGTGGTCGGGCCCTTCGGCATGACAGCCCTCAGAGGGCAGGCGCGGGTCTCAGGACAGCAGGCGCAGCCGCACCGACTCGGGTCGCGACGAGAGCGCCTCGACGACCGCGGCGTCGACGGGGGCCCCGGCGTCCGTGACCACGTAGMCCAGCTCCCCGCGGGTGGTGAGCAGCTGGCCCTCGATGTTCACGCCGTGCTCGGCGAGCGTCGCGTTGACCGCGGCCAGGACGCCGGGCACGTTGCGGTGCAGGTAGGCGAGGCGGTGCACGCCGGGGCGCTGCTCGAGCGCGAGGTTGGGCAGGTTGACGCTCAGGGTGGTCGAGCCCGTGGCCAGGTAGTCGCGCACCTTGTTGGACACGAACTGCCCGATGGCCTCCTGCGCCTCCTCGGTGGAGCCGCCCGTGTGCGGCGTGAGGATGACGTTGGGCAGGCCACGCAGCTCGGACTCGAACGCGTCGCCCTTGCGCTTGGGCTCCACGGGGAACACGTCGACCGCCGCGCCCGCCACGTGGCCGGACACGATCGCGTCGCGCAGCGAGGCGTAGTCGACGACGAACCCGCGCGAGAGGTTGAGGAACACCGAGCCGGGCCGCATCTGCGCGAACTGCTTGGCGCCGAACAGGCCCGCGTTCCCGCTGCGGCCGTCGACGTGCAGCGTGACGATGTCCGCGGTCTCGAGCAGCTCGTCCAGGGTGTCCATGCGGCGCGCGTTGCCCAGCGCCAGCTTCTCGGCGGTGTCGTAGAACACCACAGACATGCCGAGGTTCTCGGCCAGCACCGACAGCTGGGTGCCGATGTTGCCGTAGCCGATGATCCCGAGCGTGCGGCCGCGGATCTCGTGCGCGCCGGTGGCCGACTTGTTCCAGATGCCGTCGTGCATCGCGCGGTCGAGCTCGGTCTGGCGGCGCGTCAGGGAGATGATGTCCGAGATCGCGATCTCCACCACCGAGCGCGTGTTGGAGAACGGCGCGTTGAACGTGGCGACGCCGCGGGAGGCGGCCTCGGCGAGGTCGATCTGGTTGGTGCCGATGCAGTAGGCGCCGATCGCCACCAGGGACGGGGCGTTCGCCAGCACCTCGGCGGTCACGTGGGTCTTGGACCGGATCCCCAGCAGGTGGACGCCGTCGAGAGCCTCGATGAGCTCGGCCTCGTCGAGCGCCCCGGTGCGGGTCGTCACGTCGAAGCCGGCCGTCTCGAGGATCGAGCGAGCCTGGGGGTGGAGGTTCTCGAGCAGCAGGGCCTTCAGCACGCCCCTATGGTGCGCCTCACAGCGCCGACGGCCCACAGCGGTCCGGCCCTCGGACACACGTGAGACGCCTGCGTCAGCCCTCGATGCCCCAACCGCGCGGGAGCGGGCGCTCGTGCAGGACGTGCAGCGCGCGCGTCGGACGGGTCATGGCCACGTACAGGTCGCCGGCGCTGGCGTCGATCACCTCGGCCGGCTCGACCAGGACGACGACGTCGAACTCCAGCCCCTTGGCCTCGCGCGGGGTGAGCACCACCAGCGGGGCGTCCAGGTCCGCCGCGCTCGAGCCGGTCCCGATCGCGGGTCGCAGGCCGGCCGCGCGCAGGGCGGTCGCGACGGCCTCGAGCCGCCCGTCCACCGCGATCACGGCGATGCGCCCGGCGCCGGAGGAGTCCGTCACCTCGGCGACGAGCTTCTCGGTCCGCTCGGTCACGGCGACCACGACGTCGGCGGTCCGCTCGACCACCAGGGAGTCGTCGACGTCGCGCGCCGACGTGAGCGGGCTGACCGGCAGCCCGGCCGCGACGGCGACCCGACGCGCGGTGTCCGCGACCTCGGCGGGCGTCCGGTAGTTCACGGTGAGCTCGTTGAGCCGCCACGACGAGCGCAGCACGGGGTCCAGCTGGGCGGCCCAGCTGTGGGCACCGGCCGTCGCCGTGGTCTGCGCGACGTCGCCGACGATCGTCAGCGACCTCGTCGGCACCCGGCGCAGCAGCGACCGCCAGGCCATCGCGGACAGCTCCTGCGCCTCGTCGACGACGACGTGCCCGTAGGTCCAGGAGCGGTCGGCCGCGGCGCGCTCGGCGGTGGTGAGCGTGGGGCCGGTCGTCGCGAAACGGTCCGCCAGCATCTCCGCGGACACCATCCCGCCGCTGCCCGTCGACTCGAGCACCTGGCGGGCGTACGCGAGCTCGGAGACGCGTCGGTCGGCGGCGGCCCGCGCCTCGGCCCGTGCGGCCTGGTCGTCCTCGCCCAGCAGCTCGGCGGCCTCGTCGAGCAGYGGGACGTCCGCGGGGGTCCACGGGGCGTCCGCGTCGCGCACGAGCATCGCGCGCTCCCGCGGCGTCAGCTGGGGCGCGGCGGACGCGAGGCGGTGCGGCTTGGACCACAGGTCGGCGACGAGCTTCTGCGGGGTGATCGGCATCCACGCCAGGTTGAGCGCKACCCGGATCTCGCGGGTGGTGCGCAGCTCCTCGACGATCTCTCCGCGCTCGTCGGACGGCACGTCCTGACCCAGCTGCTCCACGTACTGCTCGGCCAGCCGGCCCAGCATGTCGCGCACGAACGACACGCGGGCCTGGTTGTGCGGCTTGTGGTTGCGCCGGGCGCGCGCCATGGCGGACGCGACGTCGTTCGGTCGGATGACCAGGTCGTGGCCGTCGACCCGCACGTGGACGGGCTGCGAGGGGATCCGCTCGCGGTCCCGCACGGCGCGCGCGATCACGCTGCCCCACAGCGCGCGGCCCTTGAGCTCGGCGACGGCCTCGTCCTCGGTCGCCGTCGCCTGGATGCCGGGGTACAGCTCCGCGACCGTGGTGGTGACGACCCCGGTCTCGCCGAGGGACGGCAGCACCTGGTCGATGTACCGCAGGAACGTGCGGCTCGGGCCCACCAGGAGCACGCCCGAGCGCTCGAGCATCCGGCGGTGCGCGTACAGGAGGTAGGCCGCCCGGTGGAGCGCCACGGCGGTCTTGCCGGTGCCGGGGCCGCCCTGCACGACGAGCGCGCCGTTCAGCTCGGACCGGATGATCGCGTCCTGCTCGCCCTGGATCGTCGCGACGATGTCGCCCATCCGACCGGTGCGGCCCGCGGCCAGGCCCGCCAGCAGCGCGCCCTCGCCCGACAAGCCGCTGAGGCGCTCGCCGGAGTCGTCGGTCAGCAGGTCGAGGTCGAGCACCTCGTCCTCGACGCTGGTGACCGTGCGGCCCCGCGTGACCACGTGCCGTCGACGGACGACGCCGTCGGGGTGCGCCGCGGTGGCCCGGTAGAACGCCTGCGCGGCGGGCGCACGCCAGTCGGTGAGCAGCTGGGTCTGCTCCTCGTCGGTGAGCCCGAGCCGGCCGATGTAGCGGCGCGAGTCGTCGTCGAGGTCGAGCCGGCCGAACACCAGGCGCTCCTCGACCGCCTCGAGCTGCGCGATGCGGTCCTCGTAGAGCGTGGCGAACGCGTCGCGCTCCGAGCGGTTCTGCGGCGAGCCGGACGGGCCCTCGCGACGGACGTCGGCCAGCCGTGCCCGCATCTGAGCGCGCAGGTCGTCGAGCCGCCCGTAGAGCTGGTCGACGACCCGCTGCTCACCGGTCAGCTCGTTGTCCATGCCTGCCACCTGGGCGATCTCCGTTCCGCCGGGACGACCCGGCCGTGCGTCGCGCCGCACCAGGCCGGCCGAGGGACGGCACGGCGCGCGGAGCGGCCGTCCATTATCCGTTGTCCGCGGCCCCGTCGCACACGTCCGTCCGGGTGGCGCTCGCGCGGAGCGGGTGAGACGGCGCGCGGAGGCCGGGCGGGGACCCTACGCTTCGGTTGTCCTGTCGAGAAACGGCAGCGGCGCAGCCGGGAGGAGGTCCGTTGAGCGAGGCACGAACGACGGTGGACGCCCCGCCACGGACGATGGCCCCGCCGATCCGCCTGCTGCTGGTCGAGGACGACGAGGGCGACGCCGTCCTGGTGCGTGAGCACCTCGCCGACGCCGGACTGGACGTCGACCTCGCCTGGGTCCGCACGCTCGACGAGGCCCTCGCCCGGCTGGACGTCGACCTGGTCCTGCTGGACCTCGGGCTGCCGGACGCGATGGGCATCGCGGCCCTCGAGCGGCTGCTCGCCGCGGGGGCTCCTGCGGTCGTCGTGCTGACCGGGCTGGCGGGCACCGACGTCGGTGTCGCCGCCGTGGCCGCCGGCGCGCAGGACTACCTGGTCAAGGGCGAGGTCGACGGCGAGCTGCTCGGGCGCTCGGTCCGGTACGCGATCCAGCGCCGTCGTCTCGAGGACACCGACCGCGCGCTGTACCGCAGCCTGATCCGGGCCGAGGAGGTGAACCGTCTCGAGCGCGCGCTGCTGCCGACGCCGTCGGTGCTGGACCAGCGCCTCGAGGTGCGGGTCGGCTACCGCGCCGGACGCGACGGCGTGCTCGGCGGCGACTTCTACGACGTCGTGGAACGCCCCGACGGGTCCGTCCTCGCGCTCGTYGGCGACGTCYGCGGGCACGGGCCCGACGAGGCAGCGCTCGGCGYCACCCTGCGCACCGCCTGGCGGACCCTCGTCCTGGCCGAGGTGCCGACCGTCGAGATCCTCGGGCTGCTCGAGCGCGTCCTGGTCTCGGAGCGGGCGCGGCCCGAGATCTTCACCACGGTCTCGATGCTCGACGTCGCGGCCGACCGCAGCTCCGTCGACCTCTACCTGGCCGGGCACCCCGTGCCGCTGCTGCTGGGCGAGCCCTCGACCTTGCTGCCCACGCACGGCCGCGGGCGAGCGCTCGGCATCCCCGTGTCGGGCGGCTGGCAGCCCGTGCGGCTCGAGCTCACCGCGTCGTGGCGCATCCTGCTGTACACCGACGGGGTGCTCGAGGCCACGATCGCCGGCGGGTCCGACCGGGTCGGCAAGACCGGGCTGCTGAAGATCGTCGACGGCGCGGTGAGTGCCGCGCCGCGCGGTGACCTGGTGGACCGCGTGCTGCACGACGTGCGGGCGCTGCACGGCGGGGACCTCGTCGACGACGCGGCCGTCGTGGTCCTCGGCTGGTCCGCGTGAGCGCTGGCACGACGCCCGCGCGGCGTACCTCGACCCTGCGCCGGCGCCTGCGGACCACCATCGTCGCGGCCGGCGCGGCCCTGCTGGTCGTCGTGCTCGGCACCGCCTTCGTCCTGGTCCGGCTCGTCGACCGCCAGGAGGCGGTCACCCAGACCTACTTCGACGCCATCACGCTCGCCGACGGCGCCTACATCCAGCTCATCGACGCCGAGACCGCGGTCCGCGGCTTCGCGCTCACGGGCGACCCGATCACGCTCGAGCCGTACGACCGGGCCATCGCGGACGACCTGTCGTTCCGCACCCTGGCGGCCCAGGCCGCGACAGGGGGCGACAAGGAGGTCGCGGCCGC
>NZ_JBFULZ010000220.1:0-6497 GCF_054049635.1 Cellulomonas sp. P5_C6
TCACCGACGAGGCCCACGCCGAGTGCGCCGCCGTCCAGCGCGACGCCGCGATGGCCGAGGCGCTCGGGGCGTCGCCGTTCGAGGCCGCGAGCCTCGCGCGCACCTACTGGACGCAGGTGTACCCGCGGATGCCCGACGGCTACGTCGGCGGGTGCGGGCCTGGGGGCGCGTACGACGAGAGGCTGCCGGGACCGCCGTGGTGACACCGGCCGCCCGGGATGGTGTGCTGTGGGCAGCAGCACGGCAAGGAGGCCGACATGTGTCGCTGGCTCGCGTACACCGGATCGCCCGTCCTCATCGAGGACCTGCTGTACCGGCCCACGAACTCGCTCATCGTGCAGAGCCTGCACAGCAGGCTCGGGGCCGAGGCGACCAACGGGGACGGGTTCGGCCTCGGCTGGTACGACGAGCACTCCCCCACGCCCGGGGTGTTCCGGAGCATCGAGCCGGCGTGGAGCGACCGCAACCTGCAGGAGCTGTCCGCCCACGTCCGCTCCGGCCTGGTCCTGGCGCACATCCGCGCGACGAGCGGGTCGGCGGTGCAGCAGACCAACTGCCACCCGTTCCGCCGCGGCCGGTGGCTGTGGATGCACAACGGGCTGCTCGCCGGGTTCACGAGCTACAAGCGGGACATGGCGCTGGCGGTCGACCCCGACCTGTTCCCGCTGATCGAGGGCTCGACCGACTCCGAGCTCTTGTTCTACCTCGCCCTCACGTTCGGGCTGGAGGACGACCCGCCGACGGCCGTCGCCCGGGCGGTCGGCTTCGTCGAGGAGGTCGCGGGCCGGCACGGTGTGGCGTTCCCGGTGCAGATGACCGTCGCGACCACGGACGGGACGCGGCTCTGGGCGTTCCGCTACTCGACCGAGGGACGGTCGCGCTCGCTGTTCCRCAACGCTGACGTCGCCGTGCTGCGCGAGCAGTACCCCGAGAACCCGCTCCTGCACGGGCTCGCGGACAGCACGCGGATCGTCGTGTCCGAACCGCTGGGCGACCTCAAGGGCGCCTGGCTCGAGGTGCCGGAGAGCAGCTGCCTGGTCGTGGAGGACGGCCAGGAGGAGCTGCACGAGTTCGCGCCGGTCTGAGCCGTCACGCGTCACCCGTCCGCGAGGCAGAGGCAGAACGGGTGCCCGGACGGGTCCGCGTAGACGCGGAACGGGTCGTCGGCGTGCCCCTCCTCTTCGGGCGTGCCCGTCAGGGGTCTCGCGCCCAGCCGAACGGCGTCCTCGTGCGCCACGTCCAGGTCGTCGACGTCCAGGTCGAGGTGCACGCGGGCGCCCGTCCGCCACGGCGGCACGGCGGCGTCGGAGCGCTGGAAGGCGAGGCAGACGGGCCGGTCGGGATCGACCAGCTTCAGGAAGTCGTCCCCGTCCGGGTCGACGTCCTCGTGGCCGGGCACGTAGTCCCAGCCGAGCAGCCGCCGGTAGAACTCGGCCAGCTCGCGGGGCTCCGCGCAGTCCAGGGTCGGCTGGCGCAGGTGTCGGGTCATCGTCCGACGGTAGGACGCGGTCCCGGGAGCCGCTTCCCGTAACGCGCCAGTCACGTGGGTACGGTTCACTCGGCAGACCATGGACCTGACCTCGCTGGACCGCATCCGCGCGKCACACCACCGGGCCGACCTCGCGATCGGTCCCGGTGTCGCGCCCCTGGCCGGGGGCACGTGGCTGTTCTCCGAGCCCCAGCCGGACACCACCGAGCTGGTCGACCTCACGACGCTGGGCTGGCCCGCGGTCGAGGTCACCGACGACGGCCTGACCATCGCCGCGACCTGCACCATCCGCGCGCTGGTCGACCATCCCCCGGTGCCCGGCTGGGCGTCGCAGCACCTGGTCGTGCGGTGCGCGCGGTCGCTGGTGGCGTCGGAGAAGCTCTGGGACTGGGCGACGGTCGGCGGCAACATCTGCCTCGCGCTGCCCGCGGGTGCGCTGACCACGCTCGCCGTCGCCCTGGACGCGACCGCCGTGGTGTGGACGCCCGACGGCGGGGAGCGGCGCCTCCCGGTGGCCGACCTCGTGACCGGCGTCCGGACGACGGCGCTGGCGCCCGGCGAGGTGCTGCGCGCGGTGAGCGTGTCCCGCGAGGTCCTGGCCGAGCCGGCGGCGTTCCGGCGGGCGGCGCTGACGCGGCACGGCCGGTCGGGCGCGATCGTCGTCGGGCGCCGGACCGCGGGCGACGGGCTCGTCGTGACCCTCACCGCCGGTGTCCCGCGCCCGTACCGGCTCGCGTTCCCGCAGGTCCCGGGGGCCGACGAGCTGCGCGCCGCGGTCGAGCAGGTCGACGACTGGTACGACGACCCGCACGGCGCACCGGACTGGCGCCGGGCCATGACTCTGCGGCTGGCCGAGCAGGTCCGGGAGGAGCTGGCATGAGGTTCGAGGTCAACGGTGCGCCGATGGAGGCCGACCCAGCCCCCGGGCAGGTGCTGCGGACGCTGCTGCGCGAGCACGGGCACGTCGAGGTGAAGAAGGGCTGCGACTCCGGCGACTGCGGCGCCTGCACGATCCTGCTGGACGGCCGGCCGACGCACTCGTGCCTGGTCCCCGCGTTCCGGGCGGAGGGCCGGTCCGTCACCACGGTCGCGGGGCTCGGCTCCGTCGAGGAGCCGCACCCCGTCCAGCAGGCGTTCGTCGACGCCGCGGCGTTCCAGTGCGGGTTCTGCACGGCGGGCCTGGTCACCACCGTGGCCGGCCTCGACCTGACGGACGGCGACGACGAGCAGACGGCCCGGCTGCTCAAGGGCAACCTGTGCCGCTGCACCGGCTACCGGTCCGTCTGCGACGCGATCTCCCGGCGCCGCAACACCGTCGACCCGCTCGCCGGCCAGGACGCCGGCCGGTCGGTCCGCGCCCCGGCCGCGCGCCGGATCGTCGCCGGCCGGGAGCCGTTCACGCTCGACGTCCCCGCCACCGACCTCGCGCACCTGGCCGTGCTCGGCAGCCCCCACGCACACGCCCGGATCGTGTCGATCGACGCCGCCGACGCCCTCGCGGCGCCGGGCGTCCTCGCCGTCCTGACGCACGAGGACTCCCCCGCGACCCACTTCTCGACCGCCCGGCACGAGTCCCGCCTGGACGACCCCGACGACACCCTGGTGCTCGACCCCGTGCTGCGGTTCCACGGGCAGCGGGTCGCGGTCGTCGTGGCCGAGTCGCTGCGCGAGGCCGAGCGGGCGCGGGCCCTGCTGCGGGTCGAGTACGAGGTGCTGCCGGCCGTCGTCGACCCCGCCGAGGCACGCCGGCCGGGCGCGCCCCTGGTGCACGGCGACAAGGGTCCGGAGGCGCGGATCTCGGAGCCGGGCCGCAACGTCGTCGCGCAGCTGCACGACGAGATGGGCGACGCGGCCGGGGCGCTGGCGGCATCGGCCCACCGCGTGCAGGGCACCTACCGGACCAGCCGCGTCTCGCACGCCGCCCTGGAGACCCACGCGACCCGCGGCTGGATCGACGAGGACGGCCGCCTCGTCCTGCGCACCAGCACCCAGGTCCCCTACCTGGTGCGCAAGGAGATCGCGCACGTCTTCGGCCTCTCGGAGGACCGCGTGCGCGTGCTGACCGGCCGCGTGGGCGGCGGGTTCGGCGGCAAGCAGGAGCTGCTCACCGAGGACATCGTGACCCTCGCCGTCCTGCGCACCGGCCGCGCCGTGCAGTACGAGATGACGCGGGCCGACGAGTTCACCGTCGTGCCCAGCCGGCACCCCGTGCGGGTCGAGGTCGAGCTGGGTGCCGACGCCGACGGCGTGCTCACCGCGATGCGCATCGACGTCCTCAACAACACCGGCGCCTACGGGAACCACGGGCCGGGCGTCATGTTCCACGGCGTCAGCGAGTCGATGGCCGTGTACCGCTGCCCGAACAAGCGGGTGGACGCCGAGTCCGTCTACACGCACACCCTGCCGTCGGGGGCCTTCCGGGGGTACGGGCTCGGGCAGATCATCTTCGCGATCGAGTCCGCGATGGACGACCTCGCGCGGTCCGTGGGGATCGACCCCTTCGACCTGCGGCGCCGCAACGTCGTCGTCCCCGGCGACCGCCTGCTGGTCACCGATCCGCACGAGGWGAGCGACCTCGGCATCAACTCCTACGGCATGGACCAGTGCCTCGACCTCGCGCAGCTGGCGCTCGAGGACCGGTCCCTCGACACCGTCCCCGTCCCGGCCGGGTCCGTCGTCGGCTCGGGGATGGCCGTGGCGATGATCGCGACCATCGCCCCGCGCGGGCACTACGCCGAGGCCTCGGTCCGGCTCCTCGACGACGGCCGCTACGAGGTCGGCGTCGGCACCACCGAGTTCGGCAACGGGACGACGACGGTGCACGGCCAGCTGGTCGCCCAGGCGCTGGGGACCTCCGTCGACCGCATCGTGATCGCGCAGTCGGACACCGACGTCGCCGGGTACGACACCGGGGCCTTCGGGTCCGCGGGCGTGGTCGTCGCGGGGCTCGCGCTGCACCGGGCCGCGCTGCAGCTGCGCGGGAAGATCCTGGCCGCGGCTGCCGCGCTGCGCGAGCACCCGAGCGACGCGCCCCACGAGCACGGGCCTGCGATGACCGCCGACTTCGCGGGCGGGGTCGCGCTCACCGAGATCGCCGCCGCCGCACCCGGGCTGACCGGCCACGGCACCCACGACGGCTCCCCGCGGTCCGTCGCGTTCAACGTGCACGCCTTCCGCGTGGCCGTCGACCCCGCGACCGGCGAGGTCACCCTCCTGCGCTCGATCCAGGCCGTCGACGCCGGCACCGTCCTGCACCCCGAGCAGCTGCGCGGGCAGGTCGAGGGCGGCACCGGCCAGGCCGTCGGGTCCGCGCTCTACGAGGAGATGCGGCTCGACGACCAGGGCCGCGTCACCACCGCCTCGTTCCGCAGCTATCACGTCCCGCAGATCGTCGACCTGCCCCGCACCGAGGTCCTCTTCGCGCAGACCGTCGACGACCTCGGACCGCTGGGCGCCAAGTCGATGAGCGAGGCCCCCTACAACCCGGTCGCCCCGGCCCTGGCCAACGCCGTCCGCGACGCCCTGGGAGTCCGCCCGCACGAGCTCCCGATGTCCGCCGACCGCCTCTGGCGCCTGGCCAACCCCTGACCCCGGGGTACGTCCGGAGATCCCACCGGGACGTCCGCGCAAGTACGGGTTCCAGCCACTACTTGCTCGGACGTTGCGGAAGGACCGTCCCGGAGGCCCGTCAGGCGGATCGGGGCGCGCGGTGGATCGGGCCGGCCAGGGTGGTCAGCGGGAGGCCCGTGGCGGTGGCGCGGGTCGCGAGGACCTCTGCCAGGACCGAGATCGCCGTCTCGGCCGGGGTCGAGGCACCGATGTCCAGGCCGATCGGCGCGTGCAGCCGGGAGAGCTCGTCGGGCTGGGCACCGCGCTCGAGCAGCGCCTCGGCCCGCCGGTCCTGGGTCCGGCGCGAGCCCATGGCGCCCACGTACCCGGCGCCGGAGCGGAGCGCGGCCAGCACGAGGGCAGCGTCGAACCGGTCGTCGTGCGCCATGACGCAGACGACGTCCCGCGCACCGAGCACCTGCAGGCCGAGGTGGCGGACGGGCCAGTCGACGACGACCTCGTCGGCCCCCGGGTGCCGTCGGGGCGTGGCCAGCACCTCGCGGGCGTCGCACACGGTCACCCGGTACCCGACGGCGCGGGCGGCGGCCGCGAGCGCGGCGGAGAACTCGAGCGCGCCGTAGACGAGCATCCGCGGGGGTGCCGCCGCGACCTCCACGAACACCTCGACGCCGCCCTCGGGACCCATGACCCGCAGGAGGCCGGAGCGGTCGGGCCGCGGGGGCAGCCGGGCGGGCAGGGGGCCGTCGAGTGGCGTCACCACGACGGCGTCGGCACCCCGGGCGGCGGCGGACAGCGGCGGGAGGTCGGCGGGTCCGAGCTCGCGGGCGTGCACGCGCAGCACTCCGCCGCAGGTCAGGCCCACGGCGAACGCGTCCTCGTCGGTGACGCCGTACTCCTGGACGCCCGGGGCCGCGCCGCGCAGCACCGAGGTGCACAGCTCGTGGAGGGCGCCCTCGACGCAGCCGCCGGCCACGCTCCCGATGACCTCGCCGGCGTCGTCCACCGCCATGGACGTGCCGACGACCGTCGGTCCGCTGCCGCTCATCGACACCACGGTGGCGACCGCGACCCGGTGGCCCGCGGTCAGGCGCGCGAGCAGGCGATCGGCGATCTCGAGCATCAGGTCACCTCCCCGACATGTAGCGGTGCTACCAAGTCCCCATGCTGACACTCACGGGCGCCCGCGCCGTCGTCGTCGACGCGCAGACCGAGCGCGTCGGGGACGTGCACGTCACCGACGGCCTGATCACGGACCGGCCCGCCCCCGGCGCGCAGCGGCTCGACGTCGACGGCTGCGTGGTGACGCCTGGCCTGGTCAACGCCCACCACCACCTGCTGCAGACCGCCTTCCGCACGCTCCCCGGCACTCGGGGCGTGCCCATGGCGCAGTGGCTGCCGACCATGGCCGCCGCGTACGCGGAGGCCGGCGTGGACGGAG
>NZ_JBFULZ010000221.1:0-6418 GCF_054049635.1 Cellulomonas sp. P5_C6
ACCCCGAGCGTGTGCTGCTGCTGCCCGACGGGGACGAGGACCTGTGGAGCCCGGCCTACCTCGACCTCATCGCGCTGGCCTGACCGGCCGGCCCGCTGGACGACGCCCCGGCCGCGTGGACCGGGGCGTCATCCGTCGGCTCAGACGACGCCGAAGGTGGCCAGCCAGCTCGTGACGACGGAGATGTCGACCCGCTGGTAGCCGCCGAGGTACCGGCAGTTCTCGGTGTACCCGTAGCTGGTGACGGCGACGATGCTGCCGTTCAGGAACACCGGACCGCCCGAGTCCCCGAAGCACGTGCCGCCGGTGCCGCGGTTGTCCTTCTCGTTCCCGTTGGTCTGCAGGATCTGCGCGGTGAGCTTCTGACCCGGCATCTCGACGTACCGGCGGATCAGCGGGTAGCTCATCGGCTGGGGCTTCTGCGGGCCCGTCTCCGGCTTGCGGACCTCGGTGCCGTAGCCGACGGCCGTGAACAGCGTCTTGTTGAGCACCGGCTGCGCGAACCCGTCGAGGTAGTTCAGGCTCGCCAGGCGGGCCGGGGCGATCCCCGTGACCGGGTGGTCGAGCACGATGACACCGACGTCGTTCCAGTTGTCGACGTCGGTGAAGTCGGAGTAGTCGGGGTGCGTGTGCGCCGTCCCCGAGAGGTAGCCGGCTGCCTGGATCTCGGCCTGCGTGTAGCCGGCGCTCGGGTCGGCGGCGACCGGGAACGGGGTCGGCGGCTGCTCCGCGATGACGGAGTCGAACGTCACGAGCGTCTTGCCGAGCGTCCCGTCCGTGCAGTGCGCCGCGGTGAGCACCACGGTCGGGGAGACGAGGGTCGCGCTGCACCGGAACCGGCCGTCAGCGCTGTAGAACAGGATCAGTCCGACGTTCGGGTGGGTGTTCCCGTCGGCGGTCCCGCCGGTGCTGGCGAGCGCGGGTGCCGCGCCGAGGGCGGTGAGCCCCAGTGCCATGGCACAGGCGACGACGAACTTGAGCAATCTGGGTCGCATGCGAAGTTCCTCCTGGTTGGTCTGGTGATCCACACCACACCATGCGCGACCCTGGCGCGCCAGCCGATCAGCGGGGCCCCTCCTCGCGGCCCGGTCCCTCGCCCAGCTGGGCGTCGATCAGCGCGTCCTCGGCGTCCTCGTCGCGACCACCCCGGCGGCGGGGGGCGTCCGGGGCGGACGGCACCCGACGCGGGCGCGAGGTGTCGCGGGTGGGCCACAGCTCCACGCCGTTCGACATCACGGGGGCCGGGGGTGCCACCGAGGCCCCGTCGTCGAGCGCAGCCCGCTCGTCCTGCAGCTCCCGGCGGGCGCCGAGGCAGAACGCGATGAGGCCACCCAGCGCGAACGTCCACCACTGGAACGCGTACGACAGGTGCGACCCGGGGTCGGTGCTCGGCGGCGGGAGCTGGCCGGGCACGGGGGAGACCGCCGGGTCCTCCGACGTCATCGCCACATAGGCGTCGTACGTGTCGCCCTCGACCCCGCCGACGGCGAGCACCTGGTCGACCGAGATCGCCTGGACCTGCCCCGGCGGAGCGTTCCGGGTGGTGGCCGGCTCGTCCTGCCGCAGCCGCGCGGTGAGCGTGACGGACCCCTCGGGTGGGGCCGGTGCCGCGACGTCGGCGCTCGCGTCCTCGCCCGGATCCACCCACCCGCGGTCGACGACGAGCACCGAGCCCGCCTGCGTGGGAGCGGACGCGGTTCCCGCCGAGGCGTCCTCGACGACGAACGGGACGAGCACGTGGTACGCCGGGGCGCCGTCCACGGGCCGGTTGCGCAGCAGGACGGTGGCGTCCGGCTCGTAGTGGCCGACCACGGTCACGCGCTGCCAGACGTCGTCGTCGGTGAGCGCGGTGCCGGTGGCGGGCAGCACCGTGTCGAGCGGCACAGGGTCCGCCGACCAGTTGGTCTCGACCACGGCGATCGCCGCGTCCCGCCAGACGTGGCGGTTCCACTGCCAGCGGCCGAGGAACGTGCACGCGACCGCGACGACGACCCCGAGCAGGACCAGGCCGACGGCGCGGCGGGTCGCGGGGCTCATGACCCGGCGGCGGGCTCGAGCTCCGCCGCGGGGACGACGCCGCGTAGGAAGCCCCGCACGTCGAGGAACTGGCTGAGGTGCTCGCGGTGGTCGTCGCACGCCAGCCAGACCTTCCGGCGGTCGGGCGTGTGCAGCGTGGGGTTGTTCCAGAGCAGACCCCACGTGGCGGTCGCGCGGCAGCCGCGGCTGCTGCAGACCAGCTCGTCGACGGCGTCGGGGACGGGGCCGAACAGGCTCACTCGCGACCGTCCTGGCGCTCGTCCGACGGTCCGAGCCCGCGGGTCCCGGTGCCGGGGCCGAGCTCGCGCGGCGTCATGAAGGAGACGTCCGAGTCGCTGCGCTCGCGGCCGGCGTTCGCGAGGAGCACCGCCGAGTACGGCAGCACGACGGCGGCGACGATGAGGACGAGGGAGGCCCACAACGGGATGTGGCCCCAGCTGAGGACGGCGCCGGCGAAGCAGATCACGCGGATCCCCATCTGGACGAGGTAGCGCTTCTGCCGGCGGGCCATGTCGTCGGCGAGCGCCTCGGGCGCCGAGGTGATGCGGTGGATCTCACCCGGGGGGACCTCCGGGTGCCGACGGTTGCTGCTCACCACCTGATGGTAGTCCGGCTGGGCTGAGGCGACGCTGAGGGACGGTGTTGTGCAGGTCCCACAACGTCGTGGGACGAACATGGGCGCGGACCCTGCCGTGACGTGCGGCAGACGTCGGATAGCGTCGTGTCCCGTGCCAGAGACTTCCGACAACACCAGCACCCCCACCCCGCGCAGCGTCCTCGTCACCGGTGCCAACCGCGGCATCGGGCGCGCGATCGCCGAGCGGTTCGTGGCGAACGGCGACAAGGTGGCCACGATCTACCGCTCGGGCGAGCTCCCGGCCGGCGTCCTCGGCGTGGTCGGCGACGTGCGGGACACCGCCAGCGTGGACGCCGCGTTCGCCGAGATCGAGGCCGCGCACGGCCCGGTCGAGGTGCTCGTCGCCAACGCGGGCGTGACGCGCGACCAGCTGCTCATGCGGATGACCGACGAGGAGTTCTCCGAGGTCCTCGACGTCAACCTCACGGGCGCCTTCCGCTGCGCCCGCCGGGCCAGCAAGGGCATGATCCGGCTGCGCCGCGGGCGGATCATCTTCATCTCCTCGGTGGTCGGGCTCTACGGCTCGGCGGGCCAGGTGAACTACGCGGCCTCGAAGTCGGCGCTCGTCGGGATGGCACGGTCCATCACCCGGGAGCTGGGCGGCCGGGCGATCACCGCGAACGTGGTGGCCCCCGGCTTCATCGACACCGACATGACGCGTGCGCTGCCCGAGGACAGGCAGAAGGCGTACCGCGAGTCGATCCCGCTGGGCCGGTTCGCCGAGCCCGACGAGGTGGCCGGCGTGGTCGAGTTCGTCGCCTCGGACGCGGCGGGCTACATCTCCGGCGCGGTCATCCCGGTCGACGGCGGCCTCGGCATGGGCCACTGATCCTCTTCCTGAAGCACGGCGACAACGAGAACGGAACGCACATGGGTCTGCTCGACGGCAAGAAGCTCCTGGTCACCGGCGTCCTCACGGACGGCTCGATCGCCTTCCACGTGGCGCGCCTGGCGCAGCAGGAGGGTGCCGAGGTGCTGCTCACCTCGTTCGGCCGCCAGTTCCGCCTCACGCAGGCGATCGCGCGCCGGCTCCCCAAGGAGGCGCAGGTCCTCCAGCTCGACGTCACGGACGCCGACGACCTCGCCGCCCTCGAGGGCCGCGTCCGCGAGGCCGGGTTCGACGCGCTGGACGGCGTCGTGCACTCGATCGGCTTCGCGCCCCAGTCCGTCATGGGCGGCAACTTCCTGGCCGGTGAGTGGGCGGACGTCGCCACCGCCCTGGAGGTCAGCGCCTACTCGCTGAAGTCCCTCGCCGTGGCCACACAGCCGCTGCTGGGCACCGGCGGGTCGATCGTCGGGCTCACCTTCGATGCCCGGTACGCCTGGCCGGTCTACGACTGGATGGGCGTCGCCAAGGCGGCCTTCGAGTCGACCGCGCGCTACCTGGCCCGCGACCTCGGCCCGCACGGCATCCGCGTGAACCTGGTCTCCGCCGGCCCGATCCGCACCACCGCCGCCAAGTCGATCCCCGGCTTCGAGGCGATGGAGGGCGGCTGGCCCGAGCGCGCGCCCCTCGGCTGGGACGCGTTCGACCCCGAGCCGACGGCCCGTGCGGTCGCCGCGCTGCTCTCGGACTGGTTCCCGGCGACCACGGGCGAGATCGTGCACGTCGACGGCGGCTACCACGCGATGGGTCTGTGACCCTGCGCACGGAGCCCGAGGGGTGGGACGCTGAGCGCGTGACGCCCGACACCGGCACCCGGCGACTGCYGCTGCTACGTCATGCCAAGGCCGAGCACCCGGACCTCATCGCGGACATCCAGCGCCCGCTCTCGCTCGTCGGTCGGCGTCAGTCGGCCAAGGTGGGGGCGGCGCTGGCGGCGGAGGACCTCGTCCCGGACCTCGTGCTGTGCTCGTCCAGCGTGCGGACCCGGCAGACGTGGGACCTGGTCCGTGGCTCGCTGGGCGCGGACCCGACCGTCCAGTTCCTCGAGGACCTGTACTACGCCGGGTCCCACGCGCTCGTCGAGCTGGTGCGCGCCGTGCCGCGGGACGTGCGGACGCTGCTGGTCGTGGGTCACGAGCCGACGATGTCGCAGGCGGCCGTCGTCCTGGCCGGGCCCGACTCGGACCCGACCACGCTCGCCCGTGTCCGGGTCGGCGTGCCGACGGCCAGCTGGTCGCTGCTCGAGGTGGCCGACTGGGACGAGCTGGTCAGCGGTGCGGCGTCCCTGCGCCGGCTCGCGATCCCGGAGTGAGCTCAGTACAGCTCGCGCAGTGCACGGGTGCGTCCTGAGTCGGTCGCGAGGTCGGTGCCGGCGCTGACGAGGTCGATGCCTCCGATCAGCGGCCGGCGGGCGATCTCGCGCACCGTGGGGCCGCTCATCGCACGCACGAGCAGCCCGGCGACGGACGCCCCGTCGACGACGTCGAACGGCCGCGCGTGGAACCGGGAGGTCCGCTCGGGCACGTCGGGCGTGAGTCCGAGCCGGTTGTGCCGTTGCACCAGCTCCACGAGGACCGCGCCGAGCCGCTCCTGCCGCTGCTCCCAGCCAGCGGCCGCCAGGGTGCCTGCCATGGACCGCCGCAGGGACTCCGTCGAGGTGAGACGTGCGAGCGCCGTGCCGAGCCACTTGTCGTACGGCGCGTACCGGCGCTCCTGCAGGAACGCCAGCTGGCTCGCGGTCCGGCACACCCGGGCGGTGATCATCCGCGACCCGAGGTCGTCCCCGGCCATGCCGGCGCGCGGGGCGAGGTGCTCGTCCTGCCCGATCGCCGACCAGGCCGCGGCCTGCTGGTAGAGCCAGACGTCCCGCGGGTAGAACCGCAGGCGCGCCCGGACGGCCTCGAGGCCGAGGTCGTCGTGGAAGACGGCGCCGGCGGTGATCGAGAGCAGCCGCTGCTGGGGCACGACGAGCCAGTCCGCCGGCGTCACGGGGTCGACCGGACCGAGCACGCGGCGGAGCAGGGAGTCGAGCGTGAGGATCTCGACACGGTGGTCGGCGTCCCCGGGGCCTCGCGTGCCGTCGGGTGCCGGTGCTGCGGCTCCCGTGGTCCAGCCGGCGATCGCGGCGGGCAGGCCGTGACCGAGCTCCGCGTGCAGGTCGGCGCCGTGCGCGGCGTGGTCCGACTCCGACAGGAGCAGCTGCAGCCGCGGGCCCCAGTCGTGGTCGGTCGACGTGAGGTCGTCGAACCCGAGCACGTCGGAGCCCGGCCCGACGAGCGCGGCGGTGTGCGGGAGGTCGCGCGCGACGAGGATCGGGCGGACCTCGTCGTACAGGAGCCGTGCGAGGTCCAGACCCGGCACGAACTCGCTCACCGCGCGAAGACCGGSAGGTCGAGSACGGCGTCRAGMCGGTCSCGGACAACRGCGTCGGCGGCCTCGCAGACCAGCGGCTTGGCGTTGTAGGCGATGCCGAAGCCGGCCGCCGCGAGCATGTCGAGGTCGTTGGCGCCGTCGCCGATCGCGATCGTGCGCTCCATCGGGATCCCGACGGACGCCGCGTACTCCCGCAGCGTCTCGGCCTTGGCGGCGCGGTCCACGACGGCGCCGCTCACCCTGCCGGTCAGGTGCCCGTCGACGACCTCGAGCGCGTTCGCCCTGGTCAGCGTGATGCCGAGGGTCGCGGCGAGCGGGCGGACGATCTCGATGAACCCGCCGGAGACGAGCCCGACGGGCCACCCCCGGGCGTCCAGCTCGGCGACGAGCTCGCGCGCGCCGGGGGAGAGCTCCACCTCGGCGAGCACGTCCGCCAGCACCGACTCCGGCAGGCCCGCGAGAGTGGCCACGCGCTCGTGCAGCGA
>NZ_JBFULZ010000222.1:0-6361 GCF_054049635.1 Cellulomonas sp. P5_C6
GGGCTGCGACGGCGGCGGCTTGCGCGTCGGCGGCTGCCTGGGCCGCTGCCGCGTCCGCGGCCCGTTGGTCCAGGACGGCCTGCAGGGCCGCGACCCGGACCTGCGCGTCGGCCACCTGGGCCTCCAGCTGCGCCACCCGCGGGTCGGGCGTCGCTGCGGGAGCCGGCGCGGGTGCGGCCGGCGCCGCGACTGCCGGGTCGTGCGACTCGGCCCAGGTCAGGCCGACGCCGAACAACCCGGCCGCGAGCGGCACGAGAGCGAGTCCGACGAGCCCGCGCCCTCGCCGTGCGCGCTCAGTCATCGGCGCCGTGGTCGTCGGAGCCGGAGTCGACGGACTCCGAGTGGTCCGAGCCCGAGTCGTCGGAGCCGTGGTGGTCGTCCTCGGTGGCCGAGTCGTCGTCGGCGTCGTCGCCGTCCTCGTCGGGCGACGTGGTCGGTTCGGCGGTCGGCGCGTCGTCGTCGCCGGGGGAGTCGTCGACCCCGGTCACCCGGTCGTCCGTCGCGTCGTGGCTCTGCGGGTCGTCGGAGGTCGTCGAGGGCGGCAGGGCCACCACCGAGGTCGTCGGGAGCGCGGTCGGTGCGTTCGCCACCGCCAGCTCGAGTCCGTCGATCTGGCCGTTCAGCGCGGCGAGCGACTGCTCCAGCTCGGCCGTGCGGGGGTCGGCGGCCGTGGTGACCCCGGGTGTGGGGTCGTCGGACGGCGCCGAGGCGGCGGCGACGGCCGCCGTGCCCAGCCCGACCAGGACGACCGCCGAAGCGCTTGCCACGGCGGTGCGGCTCTTCCAGGACATCCCGGTCCTCCTCGTTCGGCGACCCTCGTGCGGGGCGCGGAGCGACCACCGTCCCGGTACCCGGGTGAGCGCGGCGGCAATCCCCGGCTAAGGCTCCGCTAAGGGCGTCGGGAGCTCGAGGGTGATCGACGAACCGGCGTGGCCGGCCGCGGGCCGGATGACCAGCCGCCCTCCGCCGCGCTCGGCGGTGCGGCGGGCCACGTCGAGCCCGAGCCCGGTCGATCCCGCGCCGCTGCGCCCGCGCTGGGCGAGGTCGTCGGCAGGCAGGCCGGGTCCGTCGTCGCCGACCTCGATGTGCACGACGCCAGGGGTGGTCTCGACCGCCAGGGCGAACCCGGTGCCGGGTGTGGTGTGCCGGAAGATGTTGTCGACCAGCACGTCCAGCGCCGCGCCGAGCTCGTCGGCCGCGACGGCGACCAGCGCGGGCTCGTCGGGCACACGGACCCGCATCGCGCGGCCTTGGTCGACCGCGAGCACCTGCCAGAAGCGGGCGCGGTCCCGCACGACCTGCCGGGCGTCCGACCGGCCGGGAGCGGCCGCACCGCGCCGGCGCGCCGTGGCGATGACGTCGTCGACCGCCTCGACGAGGTCGTCGACGTGCGCAGCCATGCGCTCGCGCTCCTCGGGGTCGCCGAGCAGGTCGACATCCAGGCGCAGCGCGGTGATGGGGGTGCGGAGCCGGTGCGACAGGTCTGCCACCGCCTCGCGCTCGTCGGCCAGCAACCCGGCCACCCGGTCGCCGAGGCCGTTGAGCACGATGCCCACGGAGGCGACCTCCGCGGGCCCGGACGGGGTGACACGGGCGTCGAGGTCGCCGGCGCCGAGCCGGTCGGCGACGCTCGCGAGGTCGCGTACCGACCGCGAGAGGCGCGCCGCCACGCGGTCCCCGGCGACTGCAGCGCCGGCCAGCAGGGCGACGCCCACCGCCGCGAGCACGGCCCACGACCGTGCCACGCCCTCGGTGAGCGCTGTGTCGGGGACGAACGTGCGCACGACCGACACGCCCGACGTCCCGCCCACCGGCAGCAGCACCTCGACGCCGCCCTCCGTGCGCGCCGTGAGCGCGCGCCCGAGGCTCGCCAGCTCGACCGCGGGTGAGGGGTCCGCCGGGGCACCGACGGTGGTGCCGT
Organism: Cellulomonas sp. P5_C6; assembly: GCF_054049635.1. Lineage (NCBI taxonomy): Bacteria > Bacillati > Actinomycetota > Actinomycetes > Micrococcales > Cellulomonadaceae > Cellulomonas > Cellulomonas sp. P5_C6. The sequence continues at coordinate 1,922 of NZ_JBFULZ010000222.1, forward strand.
CGGGCCGGAAGACGGTGGTCAGGCGGCCGACGTCGTTGACGTCGAGCACGGCCGCGGTGAGGCGTGCGTCGTCCTGGCCCGCACCGCCGGCGAACACGGCGACGCTCTGCGCGTCCTGTCGTGCCGCCGCGACGGCCCGGTCGGCGGCCAACGAGCGCGAGAGCAGACCGAGCGGCACGAGGAAGGCGATGAGGACCACCGACGCCATCGCGACGCCGTAGCGGACGAGCAGGCTCCTCACGGCGGGGGGACCAGCTTCACACCGACGCCGCGGACCCGGTGGAGCAGGCGCGGCTCGTCGGCGCTCTCGCCGAGCTTGCGGCGCAACCAGTGCAGGTGGACGTCCACGGTCTTGTCCGCGCCCCCGTACGGCTGGTTCCACACCTTCGCCAGCAGCTCGCGCTTGCCCACCACCTCGCCCGGGCGTTCGGCGAGATAGCTGAGCAGGTCGAACTCCTTGGGGGACGGCTCGAGGGGGACGCCGTCCAGCACCGCCGTCCGCGAGCGGGCGTCGACCACCAGGGGGCCGACGACCACCGGTCCGGCGGGGCGGCTCGTCTCGGAGCGGCGCAGCACCGCGCGGATGCGTGCTTCGAGCTGGTCGGCCGCGAACGGCTTGACCAGGTAGTCGTCGGCGCCCGCGTCGAGCAGCGCGACGATCCCCGCCCCGTCGTCGCGGGCGCTGATCACAATGACCGGGACCTCGCTGACCGCGCGGATCATGGCGAGCAGCGACGCGCCGTCAAGGTCGGGCAGGCCGAGGTCGAGCAGCACCACGTCGGGCGGGTGCGCCACCAGGCTCTGCAGGCCGTCGAGCGCCGTCGGCGCGGTCATCGTCGAGTGCTCGCGGGCCGACAGGGCGCGCACGAGAGCCGTCCGGATGGTCGCGTCGTCCTCGATGATGAGCACGTCGGCCACACCCCGGACGGTAGGCCATCGGGGGCGACCGTGGGCCTCCGCGCGGCCCGTCGCGACCACCCTTGTCCTCGTCTTAACCCTGCCTTTCCGGGCCGGCGGGGCACGATGGCGCCGTGCGGACCGGGTCGACCACGGGACGCCCGCGCCGGCTCACCCGCGCGGGCGCCGTCGCCGTGCTCACCTGGGTGCTCGCGGTCGTCGTCGGGAGCGCGATCGCCTGGCGGGCCCTCGCCGTCGTCGACTCGGGCGAACGGACGGGGGTGCTGAGCCAGGCCGAGGTGGTCGATGCCCTCTCGCAGGCCCAGGCACCGGTGACCCCGTCACCGTCCGCGACGACGCCGGCGCCCGGGCCGACCTCGACGCCCACCCCCACGCCCGCGCTCGTGCCCACGCCGACGCCGACAGCCACGTCGACCCCCGTCCCCGCGCCTACCCGCACGACAGCCCCGACGCCGGCAGCCCCGGCGATCGTCGAGGTGGCGCGCACCTGGACCGTCCCCGGGGGCATCGTCGCCGTCACCTGCAACGGCGCCGCCATCACCCTGCTGTACGCGACCCCGTCCGACGGGTGGACCGTCGAGGTCGGCGCGACGGGTCCGGAGCGCGTCGACGTGGAGCTGCACCGCGACAAGGCCGAGACCAAGCTCACCGGGACCTGCGTGGCCGGCGCGCCCGAGCCCCAGATCGACTCGGAGGTCGACGGGTCCGGGAGCGGCTCGGACGACCGGAGGTCGGCCCGGGTCAGCCCGTCGCCAGGGGCCGATGACTGACCGCCCCGGGGGCGTGCACCTAGATCCCGCTGACGCTCGGCTCGCGAACGGACAGCCAGCGGGACGCCGCGACGGACTCGCCGAGCCCCACGGCGAAGAACACCCACTGCACGGGCGACCCCCAGCCGATGAGCGGCAGTTGCACCAGCACCCAGCCGGTGAGCAGGAGCCCGGCGGCGAGCCCCGCCTGCGCCGCGTGGGGGTGGCGGCGCAGGCCGAGCACGAGGGCGACGCCCTGCGGCACGGCCACGCACAACCCCAGGGCCACGGCGGGGAGCACCGGCCCGTCGACGACGGGCAGCTGGTCGACCAGGGTCTCGAACTGGCCCGACAGGAACCCCTGCACCCCGGCGAGCGCGCCGACCGTGGTGACGCCCTCGAGTGCGAGCGTCCAGCCGCGGGCAGCGCGACGGGTCATGGCACCAGGGAGAGGTCCGAGGACTCCAGCTCCTCCGGGTACGCCTGCAGGAGCCGGTCCGCGAGGTGCCGCAGGGCTCGAGCCGCCGCGATCTCGGTCCCGACCGCCGGCGCATCGTGGTCGTAGGCGCTGAACCGTCCGCGGCCGTAGCCGTCGAGCGTCGCCCCGGTCGAGGAGGTGAGGACGGCGTGGGCCCTGGCGGTGGGGTCGTCGACGGCGTCGAGGTAGATCGCCACGTTCCAGGTCTCGGTCACGGCTGGGCTCCTTCGTCGTCGTCGCACCCTCGAGCCTGGGCGGAACCCGGAGGAATCACCAGGGCCCAAGGTCCCGCGGATCAGGGGACGTTCCGGGCGATCACCGATGGATGAGGCGGGTCGGCGGCCGCATCCTGGTGGTGCCCGGTCATCGAGGCCGGTACGAGAGGAGCACGACCATGGGCACCATCCACGACAGCATGGCTCAGCAGGGTCTGGTCCGGCCGCTCGACGGCCGCGTGCTGGGAGGTGTCTGCGCCGGGCTGGGCCGACGGTTCGGCATCGACCCCTGGCTRGCGCGGCTGCTGTTCGTGCTGATCCTGTTCGTCGTCCCGGGCAGCCAGCTGCTGGTCTACCCGATCCTCTGGATCCTCATGCCGGCCGAGCGCTGGGTCCCCTCGACCGCTCCGGCGAGCCCCGGCGCGTGACGTCCGGCTATACCGTCGCGGACAGGTGCCGCGGTCGGCGCTGCGAGGGGAGCAACGAGCTGGTCGGGCCGGGGAGGGCCTTCTCGAGCTCGTCGACGAGCGACCGCCAGCACCGCTCGGCCTGGCGCATCTGCGCCGACACCGTCTCGGGTGCCACGTGCCCGACCGTGCCGGCGCCGCCTGCGCCGTCCAGCGCGTCGAGGCCCCGCTCGATGGTCTGCCGGGTCGCCCGGTAGTTCGTGGTGTCCCGCGACGTCGGCGGCGTCAGCACCTCCAGCGCGGCGGCGCCGTCGTCGAACAGCGACCGCACGAGCGCCACCGCGTGCGGTCGGTCGCTCATCGACATCCGCGCCGAGGCGTCGGCCACCGCGCTGACCAGGGTCGACTGCGCGAGCCTTTCGATCGTCGAGCGCAGTGCGTCCGGGTCCAGCTGGATGGCGAGCAGCAGCACCACGGTCCGGCCCAGCAGGGTCTCGGACCTGACCCGCGCGATGCGCCGGCGCTCGGCGGCCTCCCGCGCCTCGTTCTCGGCCCGCAGCACCTCGGCGTGCGCCTCGCGCTCGCGCCGCTCGGCGGCCTGCCGGGCCGCGGTGGCGCGCCGGGCCACCAGCTCGGTGGCCACGCGGACGTGCTGCTCGCTCTCGGCCTGCCCGCGGTGCATGAGCTCGACCGCGCACGGGTTGACGGGCGCGGCGTACCCGGTGCCGGTGTAGCCGAAGAGGGCGATCCGGTGCTCCTCGGCCCACAGCACCGCGGTCTTGGTGTACCCGGACCGCGAGTAGAAGACGGCGACCGAGGCACCGGCGGCCACGCGCAGGTCCTCGAGGTCGTCGCGTCCGACGGGGCTGCGGCGGTGCTCGACGCGACCGGCGAAGTCGACCCCGATCAGGTCCAGGTCGGTCGTCGTGCCGCTCGGCGTGACCCGGACGTCGGTGCGCGCCAGGACGGTGCGGGCGTGCCGCTCGGCGAACCGCTCCGCATCCCGCCACTCCGGGTCCTTGCCCGCTACGCTCACGTCCACCTCCTCGGCCGCGTGCCTCGTGCGTCGATCCGGCCGGACGGTCAGATGCCGACCTCGACGCTATTGACGCCGTCGAGGTCCGTAGTCGGCCATCCGGGTGACCCCCCTGGCGCAAACCCGCGTTCCGCCCACACCGCCGGACGAATCGACCGGGTGATTTTGCGCTCAGCGGCGCCGCAGACCAGTTGCCGACGGGCAACCGTTCACCCGTTCGCCTGCCACCCCGTCCACCTGAGCACGCGCGCGCGGATCACCGGGCCGAGCGGCGGGACCTCGCGGTAGGGCGGGTAGCGCTCCTGCAGCGCCGCGAGCTCCTCCGGCGCCGGTGGTCCGTCGACCACCTCGGCCGTGGCGTCGACCCGGACCCACCACAGCGCGGACCAGTCCGCCGACCAGTGGTCCACCAGGAACGCGACCGGCGGGTTCTCCTCGATGTTCCGCAGCCGGCGCAGGTCCGTGGAGCGCTTCGGCTTGTGGTCGACGGTCACCACCACGACGTCGCCGAGCACCGCGAACGTCACCGGGACGAGGTGCGGGCGACGGTCGGTCCCGGTGGTCGCCAGGACGGCACGCTCGGCGGCGACGAACCGGCGCCTGCACTCCTCTGCCCTCACGGCCACCAGTCTGGGAG
>NZ_JBFULZ010000223.1:0-6342 GCF_054049635.1 Cellulomonas sp. P5_C6
ACCCGAACTGCCCGACGGACCTCACCGCGGGGCTCGCCGCCCACCGCGTGGCCACCCAGGAGTACGAGGGCGGCGGCAGCTGGGAGCTGTGGAAGCTCGACAAGTGAGCAGAAGGGCCCGGCCGGTGGCCGGGCCCTTCTGCTCCGATCAGCGTCCGAGCTGCGCGTACTTCGCCTCGGTGGCGTCCTTCTGCGGCCGCCACCACGCCTCGTTCGCGCGGTACCAGTCGACCGTGGCCTCGAGGCCGGCCCGGAAGTTCTCGTACTGCGGCACCCAGCCGAGCTCCTGGCGCAGCTTGGTGGAGTCGATCGCGTAGCGCAGGTCGTGGCCGGGACGGTCGCTGACCAGGTCGTACGCGTCCTTCTCCAGGCCCATGATCTCGAGGATGTCCTCGACGACCGTCTTGTTGTTCTCCTCGCCGTCCGCGCCGATGAGGTAGGTCTCGCCCAGGCGGCCGCGCTCGATGATGGCCCACACCGCGCTGTTGTGGTCCTCGACGTGGATCCAGTCGCGCACGTTCTCGCCCGAGCCGTACAGCTTGGGGCGGACGCCGTCGATCACGTTGGTGATCTGGCGCGGGATGAACTTCTCCACGTGCTGGTACGGCCCGTAGTTGTTCGAGCAGTTGGAGATCGTGGCGCGCACGCCGAAGCTGCGGGCCCACGCGCGGACCAGCAGGTCCGAGGCCGCCTTGGTCGAGGAGTACGGGCTCGACGGGTTGTACGGGGTGTCCGGCGTGAACTTCGCCGGGTCGTCCAGCTCGAGGTCGCCGTAGACCTCGTCGGTGGAGATGTGGTGGTAGCGCACGTCGTGGCGGCGGACGGCCTCGAGCAGCTGGTACGTGCCGATCACGTTGGTGCGCACGAACGGCCACGGGTCGTGCAGCGAGTTGTCGTTGTGCGACTCGGCGGCGAAGTGGACCACCAGGTCGACGTCCTTGACCAGGGCGTCGACGATGTCGGGGTCCGCGATGTCGCCCTTGGCGAAGACGACGCGGCCCTCGACCGGGTCCAGGCTGCGCTCGTCACCCGCGTAGGTCAGGGCGTCGAGCACCGTGACCTGGACGTCGGGGCGCTCGCGAACGGTCTGGTGAACGAAGTTGGAGCCGATGAAGCCGGCGCCGCCGGTCACGAGCAGGTGCACGACGAGTTACCTCCGAGGCGTGGGATGACGCAGCAGTCTAGCGAGCGTGGTTCGCGCGGGCGTACTCGCCCAGCCCGGTGAGCAGGCTCTGCGACGTGGCGTGGATGCCGTGCACCAGCGTGGTCATCGACCGGCGGTCGAGCTCGGGCCAGACGACCGAGCGCAGCCGCAGGTCCCGGGCCTGCTGGGTGGCCAGCGGCGAGGACGCCATCCGGACCAGCACCTTGCGGCCGAACACCCGGCGGCACTCGCCCAGCAGGTGCGCGATCGAGGCGGGCTGCTGGGAGGCGAGGATCTTGACGACGGCGCCGCCGGGCTCGGCGTCCTGCTCGACGCGGTCGAGGGCGTCGCACACCAGGGCCGCGCAGTCGTCGACGAACACGTAGTCGCGGATGGTGTCCAGCGAGACGTAGACGCCGACGGGCTCGTGCAGCAGGTTCGACAGGCAGAGCCGGGAGATCAGGCCCTGGTTCTTGGCCAGGTCCTGACCGGGGCCGTAGAGGTTCGAGATGCGGCCGACCACCACGCGGCTGGCGGCGGCGAGCCGGGTCACCTCCGCCTCGGCGCGCAGCTTGGCGTGGCCGTACCCGCCGAGCGGGACCGGGACCGAGGCCTCGGTGAACGGCGGCAGGTCGCTCCCGCCGTACACGGCGCCCGCCGACGAGGCGAAGAACGCGCTGCGCGGCGCCGACGTCGCCAGCAGCCGGTCGACCACGCCCGCGATCGTGGCGACCTCGGCGTCGAGGATCTCGGGCGTCGCGCCGACGACCCCGGCGCCGGCGCACCAGACCAGCGACCAGTCGCCGTCCGAGTCGGCGTCGACCTGCGCGGCAGCGGCGGCGAGCGCCTCGACGGCCCGCTCGGGGTCGGACCAGGGCACGACCGGGTGCGTGATCGTCGTGCCGCGGGCCTCCAGGGCACGCCGGACCGCCGAGCCGAGCAGCCCGCCGCCCCCGACGACGAGCGCGTGCCCGGTGCTCACCGGGTGCGGGGCGCGCGCCCGAGCGGACCCGAGCCCGGGTCGCTCACGATCAGGTACGCCGGCTTGCCCATGGCCATGTTCACGGCGACGCCGACGTACTCGGCGATGATCCCCAGCGAGAAGAGGATGGCGCCCGTGCCGACGAGCACGATGACGATCAGGGACGTCCAGCCGGCGGGGACCGACTCGCCGCCGGCGATGCGCATGATCGCCAGGCCGAGGGCGAACAGCAGGCCGACCGCGGCGAACGTCACGCCGAGGAAGCTCACGGCCCGCAGCCCGCGCGTGCCGCTGGACAGGACCATGCGCCAGAAGTGCGAGAGCAGCCGGCGCGTGGAGTAGCCGGACGCCCGGCCGAGCTCCTGGCGCGACGTCACCGGGCAGGTGCCGGCCTCGCCCGAGACCCAGCCGAGGGCGACGTCGAGGTAGACGCCCGCGCCCGCGAACGCCGCGGTGCTGCGGGCGACCTCGCCCAGCACGAGCCGGTAGCTCTGGTACTTCGAGGTGTCGGTGCCGCCCAGGCCCAGCTCGATCAGCCGCTTGGAGCCGCGGGAGGCGGCGTTGCGGAGCGCGCCGTGCGGCGGCGGGTTGGTGGGCTGGGCGTAGACCACCGACGCCTGCTGGCGCATCGCCGCGTCGAGCAGGTCGCCGATGAAGGCGGGGTCGTGCTGACCGTCCTCGTCCATGGTCAGCACCCAGTCGCCGCCGCTGGACGCCATGCCCGCGAGGGTCGCCGCGTGCTGCCCGTAGTTGCGGCTGAGCCAGAGCGTGCGGACCCAGGAGTACTTCTCACCGAGCTCGCGCATCACCGCGGGGGAGTCGTCCGGGCCGTGGTCGTGGACCAGCAGGACCTCGGCGATCACCGCGCGGTGACCGTCCGTCGTGCCGAACTCCTCGGTGTACTGCTCGAGCTCCGAGACCACCTCGGTGAGGGTCTTCGCGCCCTGGTACACGGGGACGACGACCGAGAGCCGGTGCGTCGTCGACAGGGGGGAGACGGAGGGGGAGGTCACTGCAACGACTATAGTCGTGGGGCGTTGCGTGCAGGGACGCCCCCACGAGCGTCGGTCCACAGGAAGAGAGCAGGGTGCAGGAGAACACGTCAGCCACCCCCGCGGAGCCGGAGACGGAACCCCCCGCAGGGATGCACGGCGACCTCGGCCCGCTGTTCCGGCTGGTCCGCGACCGCCGGGTCGCCTTCCTCATCGTCGGCGGCATCAACACGCTGATGGGGACGTTCTGGTTCATCCTCTACCAGTCGCTGCTGGGTGACCGGTTCGGTCAGTACACGTACATGCTCAGCCTGCTCTGCGCCCACGTGTGCGCGGTGCTCACGGCGTTCGTGCTCTACCGCCGGTTCGTCTTCCGGGTCCGCGGGCACGTGTGGCTGGACCTGTGGCGGTTCGAGGTGGTGAACCTCGGCGCCCTCGGCATCAACGCGCTCGCGCTGCCGTTCGTCGTCCAGGTGGTCGGCCTGCCGCCCATCCCGGCGCAGCTGGCCGTGACGTGCGTCACCGCCCTGATCAGCTACTTCGGCCACCGCGACTTCTCGTTCCGGCGCAAGCACGCGCACGACGCCGCCGAGCCGGAGCCGGTCGACCCGGCGCCGCCCGTCGTCGCCCCCGTCACCGCGCCCGAGAGCGCGACACCTCGAGAGGGTGTGGCATGACCCCCACCGTGTCGGTCGTCGTCCCGGCCTACAACAACGCCGAGTTCGTCGCCGAGACCGTGCGCTCGGTGCTCGGGCAGACGTACCAGGACTTCGAGCTCATCGTCGCGGACCACGCCTCGAGCGACACCACGTGGGAGGTGCTCCAGGAGTTCGCCGACGACAGCCGGGTCCAGCTGCTGCGCACGCCCGCGGGCGGAGGCGCCAAGGCCAACTGGGACGCCGTGAGCAAGGCCGCGTCGGGCGAGCTGATCAAGCTCGTCTGCGGCGACGACGTCCTCTACCCGCAGATGCTCGAGCGCCAGGTCGCGCAGTTCGAGGACCACCCCGAGGCGCAGGTCGTGGCCTCGCGCCGGGACATCGTCGACGCGCACGGCACGGTGCTGGTCAAGGGCCGCGGGCTCGGCCGCATGAAGGGCGAGCTGTCCGGCGCGAAGGCGCTGCGCAAGTCGATCCTGGCGGGCGGCAACCTGTTCGGCGAGCCGATGTGCGTGATGCTGCGCCGCGAGACGCTCGAGCAGGTGGGCTGGTGGGACGACAGCCAGCCGTACTACATCGACCTCGGCACCTACGCGCACGCCCTGGTGCGGGGCACGTTCGTCGCCGTGCCCGAGACGCTGGCCGGCTTCCGGGTCAGCAGCTCCCAGTGGAGCGTCCGGCTGACCGACGAGCAGAGCTCGCAGGCGGCGCAGTTCCACGCCCGCGTGCACGACGCGCACCCCGACGTGGTGTCCAAGGCCGACGTCGTCGTCGGGAACGTGATGGCCCGCGTCGCCGCCCTGCGCCGGCGGCTCGCCTACGCCTGGCTCGGCCGCCGCATGCAGGCGCCCGCCGCGAGCGCCGCCACGACGACCGCGGCCTGACTCAGCCGGCGCCGAGCACGGCGGCCGACGCCTGGGTCCACCGGTCCCGCCAGTCGCCGATCGGCGTGAGGCCTGCCGCGGTGCTGGCGGCGTGGTCCAGGACCGACCACGCCGGGCGCTTGGCCGGGCGGTCGAGGGTGCCGCTGGTGGTCGCCGTGACGATCTGCGGGTCCAGCCCGCCGGCCTCGACCACGGCGCGCGCGAACTCGTACCAGGACGCCCGGCCCGCCGACGTCGCGTGGTAGGTCCCCGACGGGACGCCCGCCAGCACGGCGTCCACCGCCTGCACGGCCACGTCGCGCGTCCAGGTGGGCTGGCCGACCTGGTCGTCGACCACCCCGATCGCGCCGCGCTCGCGGGCGACGCGCAGGATCGTCTTGGGGAAGCACGGGCCGCCGGCGCCGTACAGCCACGCGGTGCGCAGGATCAGGTGCCGGCCCGGTGCCTCGGCTCGCACGGCCCACTCGCCGGCCAGCTTGGTGCGGCCGTACGCAGACAGCGGGTGCGGCACGGCGTCCTCGGGGATCGGGTCCGGGGCGGCGCCCTCGACTACATAGTCGGTGGAGACGTGGACTAGGGTCGCGCCGTGGATCCGAGCGGCGCGCGCGAGGTACCCCGCGGCCAGAGCGTTGGTCGCGAAGGCCTCGGGCTCGCGCGACTCGGCGTCGTCCACGGCCGTCCAGGCGGCACAGTTCACGATCACGTCGTGGCCTGAGGTCGCCTGCTCGACCGCGGTGGCGTCGGTGACGTCCAGCGAGCGGCGGTCCGTGGTGGTCACCGCCTCGCCGCGAGCCGTCAGCACGTCCACCACATCGGACCCGAGCATGCCGGCCGCGCCGGTCACCAGCCATCGCACCCGCACAGCGTACGGGCCCGCACGACAGAGCCTCGCCCAGAGCCCTCCGGAGGGAACACCCATGAAGGTCAGTCCGCTCGACATCGACGGGGCGTGGCTGGTCGAGCCCGTGCAGCACCGTGACGGCCGGGGCGTGTTCCTCGAGTCGTTCCGCGCGGACGTCCTGCTGCGGGAGACCGGTCGGCCCTTCCCGGTGCTGCAGACCAACACCTCCGTGTCCGACGCCGGCGTCGTGCGCGGTGTGCACTTCGCCGACGTGCCGCCGTCGCAGGCCAAGTACGTGACGTGCGTGAGCGGCGCGGTCCTCGACGTGGTCGTCGACATCCGGGTGGGCTCGCCGACGTTCGGCCGGTGGACGTCCGTGCTGCTCGACTCGGTCGACCGGCGCGCCGTGCTGCTCTCGGAGGGCCTCGGGCACGCGTTCATGGCGCTCGAGGACCAGTCGATCGTGAGCTACCTGTGCACCGCGCCGTACGCGCCGGGTCGCGAGCACGGGGTGCACCCGCTGGACCCGCAGCTCGCGATCGCCTGGCCGGACACGGACCCGTCGGGCCGCCCGCTGACCCCGTCGTTCTCGGCCAAGGACGAGGCGGCGCCGACCCTGCAGGAGGCGCTCGACTCCGGCCTGCTGCCGCGGCTCGAGGACGTCCAGGCCTTCGTCGCCTCGTTGACCTGAGCCGCCCCGGGCGGCGCGTCGGCTCCCGCCAGGGACGCCGACAGGGCGATCCTGGTCCGATGCTCAGCCGGACCGCACGTGCCACCGTCGTCGCGCTCGCCGTGCTCGGGTGCGGCCTGCTGCCCGCGCAGACCGCGCAGGCCACCCCCGCGG
>NZ_JBFULZ010000224.1:0-6287 GCF_054049635.1 Cellulomonas sp. P5_C6
GGCCCGCCCCGACCGCGTGTACCGCTCGCTGCCGACGGGTCCCAGTGCCGACTCGTTCGTCTTCGCGCTGTTCGCTGTCTTCGAGATCCTGCTCGGCGCCGTCTACACGGGCATCGGGCGGCGGGCGATCGAGCTGGGGGTCGCCGCAGCCCGGCGGCGGACCTCGATGAAGTACGACGGGCGCGCGTACGCCCAGGACCCCGACATCCGGTGGCGGATCGCCGACGCCGTCCTGGCGCAGGACGGCGCCGAGCTGCAGGTGTTCGCGCTCGCACGGGACGTCGACGAGCAGGTCGACCACGGCGCGCGCTGGTTCGCGCAGCTGGTCGGGCTCAAGGTCCGCGCGACCGAGTCGGCGCGGGCGGTCGTCGACAACGCGATCCGCGTCTCGGGCGGAGGCTCGTACTTCAGCGGCAGCGAGCTGGGCCGGCTGTACCGGGACGTCCTCGCGGGGCTGTTCCACCCGTCCGACGACGAGTCGGCGCACGCGACCGTCGCCACCTCGGTGCTGGGTCCGCCGGAGGCCTGAGGTGGAGCTGCCGGACGAGCTGGTCCTGCCCGGGGCGCGGGTGCGGGCGCTGCGCGCAGACGACTGGGAGCTCGACCACGCCCTGAGCCGGGTGCCGGACGTGCCGCGCTGGACCTACTACCCCGCGGACGTCGGTGTCGACGAGGCCCGCGAGCGGGTGGCGCGCAGCCTCGCGCTCCGTGCCGACGGCCGGGGTGGGCGGTTCGTCGTCGAGCGCGACGGCTCGGCCGTCGGGACCATCGGGCTGGCTCTGCGGGTCGACGGACCCTACGTCTACTACGCGTTCCTGCCCGCCGGGCGCGGGCTCGGGCTCGCGACGGAGGCGGTCGGTGCCCTCTCGACCTGGGCGTTGCAGCACGGGGCGGACCGCGTCCACGCGGTGACGATGGTCGACAACAGGGCGAGCGAGCGTGTCCTGGAGCGGTCGTCGTTCGTCCGGCTGGGGCTCGAGGTCGAGCCCGACGGGGTGACCGTGACGCGCTGGGAACGGGGCGACGACCCACAACCTACTCACAAGTAACTTACGGACCCGTAGGTTACGATCGGGAGATGACCACCGTGGGTTCAGGCCGTCCGTCCCCTGCCGCCACCGGCGCCCCGCGGGAGGTGACGATCCCCGACGAGCCGCTCACGGCGGCCCTCGATCGTGCCGCGCAGCAGTGGCCGGACCGGACGGCCGTCGACTTCCTCGGCGCGGTCACGTCGTACCGCGAGCTGGCCGACGCCGTCGCACGCGGCGCGCAGGTGCTGCTCGACCTCGGTGTCCGCCCCGGCGACCGGGTCGCACTGATCATGCCCAACAGCACAGGCCACGTCGTCGCGTTCTATGCGGCGCTGCGCGTCGGCGCGGTCGTCGTCGAGCACAACCCGACCTACTCGGCGGGGGAGCTCGCGCACCAGCTGGCCGACTCCGGCGCGGTCGTCGCGCTGGTGTGGGAGAAGGCCGTGCCGCGCGTGCTGGAGTCGCTGCCTCGGACCTCGCTCAAGGCCGTCGTCGCTGTCGACCTGTCCGCCGACCTCCCGCGCGGCAAGCGCCTGGCCCTGCGGCTGCCGGTGCCCAGCGCCCGCAAGGCCCGCGCGGCGATGTGCGGAAAGGTGCCGCCGGCCTTCCCGATGTGGCACCGGCTCGTCGCCCGTGCCGCTCCGCTCGACCCGGCCCACCCGACTCCGGGCGCGTCCGACGTGGCGCTCCTGCAGTACACGGGCGGCACGACGGGGACCCCGAAGGGAGCGATGCTCACCCACCGCAACCTCGTCGCCAACGCGGTCCAGGGTCAGGCGTGGACCGGAGCCACGCCCGGCACGGACGTCGTCTTCGGCGTCCTCCCGTTCTTCCACGCGTTCGGCCTGACGCTCTGCCTCAGCTACGCGATGCGGATCGGCGCGACGCTCGTCGCGTTCCCGTCGTTCGACCCCGCCATGGTGCTCGCCGCCCAGGAGCGCGTGCCCGGCACGTTCCTGCCCGCGGTCCCGCCGATGCTCGACCGGCTCGCGGCCGCCGCACGCAAGGCCGGGGCGGACCTCACCTCGTTCCGGTACGCGATCTCGGGCGCCATGGCGCTGCCGGCGGAGACGGCCCGGGCGTGGGAGGAGGTCACGGGCGGCCTCGTCATCGAGGGGTACGGCATGACGGAGACGTCGCCGGTCGCGCTCGGCAACCCGCTGACCGACGCCCGCCGGCCCGGCACGCTCGGTCTGCCGTTCCCGAGCACGAGCATCCGCGTGGTCGACCCGACGGACGTCACGCGCGACGTCGAGCCGGGGGAGCGCGGGGAGCTGCTGATCCAGGGGCCGCAGGTGTTCGCGGGCTACTGGGGTCGGCCCGACGAGACCGCCGAGCAGCTGCTCGACGACGGCTGGCTGCGCACGGGCGACATCGTGACCGTCGACGACACCGGGTGGGTCGTCCTGGTGGACCGCATCAAGGAGGTCATCGTCAGCGGGGGGTTCAAGGTCTACCCGTCGCAGGTCGAGGACCACCTGCGCACGATGCCCGGCGTGGTCGACGTCGCCGTGGTCGGGGTGCCCGGCGGCGACCTCGGCGAGACCGTCGTCGCGGCCGTCGTGCTCGAGCCCGACGCGCACGGCATCGACCTCGCGGCCGTCCGCGCCTGGGGCGAGCAGCACCTTGCCCGGTACGCGCTCCCGCGACGGCTCGTGGTGCTCGACGAGCTGCCCCGGTCGCAGGTGGGCAAGGTGCTGCGCCGCGTGGTGCGGGAGTCCGTGCTCGCGGGCTGACCCCCCACCACCTGGGGGCGTCGTCAGGTCAGAGAGGCACCGACGGGCAGGACGTCCCCGTCGGTGGGGCGACGTACGTGTACCTCCCCGTCACGGTCGACGTCCCGCCGGGGGTCGTCACGGCGACCTGGACGGTGCTGGCRCCGTGCGGCGGGACCCGGACCGACAGTCGCGTGTCGGACACGACCGAGATGGCCGTCGACACCGCGCTGCCGAACGTGACCCTGGTTGCACCGGTGAGGGCGAGGCCGGTCACCGTGACGTAGGTGCGTCCCGCCGTGCAGCCGGTCGCCGGGCTCACCCCGGTGACCTGGGGTCGCACGGACGGCGGCGGAGGAGGTGTCGGGCAGCTGTACCCGGCCGCCGGTGCCGTGTAGGTGTACCGGACGACGTCCGTCGTCGTGCCGGCCGGGGTGGTCACCGCGACCCGGACGACGCTCGCGCCGTGGGGCGGGACGCGGACCAGGAGCGAGGTGTCGGAGACCTGCCGGACGTCGCCGCTCGACAGCGAGCCGAAGGTGACCCGGGTGGCGCCGGTCAGGCGGGTGCCCGTGAGCGTCACGTAGTTGCGGCCGGCCGTGCAGCCGGTCGCGGGGGACACCCTGGTGAGCGAGGGGCGGGAGGTCCCGGTCGCGACCGTGCGGGATCCCGTCGAACCCGCGAACGTGTTGTTCGCGGCGTAGCTCGTGGACAACGTGTGCGAGCCCGCGGTCAGCGAGGTCGTGAACGTGGCCACCCCGCCGACCAGCGGGGAGTCACCGACGCTGCTGCCGTCGACGAGCMGGGTGAGCAGGCCGCCCGTCGCCACGCCGTGAGCCGCGCCCACCGTCGCGGTGACGGTGAACGACGATCCGGGCAGCGGAGCCGGCACCGACGGTGTGAGGGTCACCGTCGTCGGGATGAGCTGCGACGTCACGACCACGTTGTCGGTGCTGACACCGCCCGAGGTGTGGACGACCACCCTGCCCGCGCCGGTCGCGCTGTTGGCCGGCATCGTCACGTGGAGCACCGTCGGGGAGTCGACGACGACGTTCTCGCCGAGGCTCGAGCCGATGGAGACCGTGGTCCCGCTGGTGAAGCCCGTGCCCGTCACGGTGAGGACCTCCCCGCCGAGCGGGGTGACGACGGCGGGCGAGACCGCGGCGACGGTCGGTGCGATGGTCGTGCCCTGCTGCAGCGCCACGGCCGACGACAGGTAGATCGGGTCCCCGCTGTACGACGCGGTCACGTGGTGCACTCCCGCGCCGAGGCCCGTCGTGTAGCCCGCGGTGCCGCCGACGACCGGGACCGCGTGCCTCGCGCCGCCGTCGATGCGGAACGTGACGGTTCCGGTCGGTGTCGGGCCTGTCGGCGGGGCGAGGTGCACCGTGTAGGTGAGGACGCCACCCGCGTTGCTGGTGGGGTCGGCGGTCGTGATGCTCGGGTTGGCGCCGTCCCGGGCGTAGTTCGCGGTGGCGGGGAGGGACGAGCCGGCCGAGCTGGTCGCGATGACCCAGGCGGGTCCGCCGACGTGCGGGGGCAGCGAGAACGACACGTGCGTCCCGGCGGCGTCGACCGTGCCGGCGAGCGGGGTGCCGTCGAGCGTGAACGTGGTACCTGCACCGAGGCTGGTGCCGGTGAGGTCGAAGGGTCCGCCGGTCGTGGTCGACGCGTCGTCGTTGCCCGGGTTGAACAGCGTCGGCGAGCCGGCCGCGCCGCCGGGCGTCGCGAGCCCCGACGTCGCGCTGCCGTAGGTCGCGTCGCCCGAGTAGACGACGGTCGGGGCGTACGACCCCGGGACGTAGGTGAGCGTGGCGTGCCCGGTGACGTCGAGCGGGACGGGCGTGCCGCTCGTCGTGGCGTTCCGCACCGCAACCGTTCCGGTCGGGACCCCGGACCCGCCCGAGACAGCCACGTCGACCGTCGTCGGGACACCGATGAGCGGCGCGCCGACGCCCGTCGCGGTCACCGTGACGGGCGCGGTGCCCGTCGGGCCAGCGAGGGTGACGTCGCCGAGCGGGGTGTCGTTCCCCGGCTCGACCAGATAGCCCGTCGCGGCGACGGCCGGGTCTGCGGTGGCCATGCCCACGAAGGTGTACGCCGCGATCGCCGGGAGGTGCCAGAACCGGAAGTTCCCGGCCCCGTCGGTCGTCGCGGAGTATCCGAAGTCCCACTGCCAGTTCTCGACGAGGAGGTTGCGCAGGTCCACCATCGCACCGGCCGCCGGCGTGCCGTCCGGGTTGAGCAGCCGCCCGGAGATCGAGCCGCCGAGCTGGAGGGCGTAGTTGCCGATGGTCGTCGTGCTGCCCGGGTAGGTGGTCACGAACGCCGGCGGGACGTCGGGCGGCGACATCCACGTCTCGGGAACGAGGAAGGAGTCGGTGAGCGCGGAGAACACCAGCCAGTACTGCCCGCCCGCAGGGACGGTCAGCGAGAACGAGCCGTCCGCCGCGTTGTCGCCACAGACCACCGCAGCGCTGGTGTAGTCGTTCGCGCAGATCCGGAAGCCGCTCGCCGGCGTCCCGTCCGGGGCGACGAGGCGGCCCGCGATCACGGAGTCGTCAGGTCCGGCCTCGGCTGCGGTGGCGAGGGCGAACGGCGCCCCGACGACGAGCAGGGCAGCGACGACGAGGCGGGTGAGCCACCGCCGCACGGAAGTCCGGTTGGCGCGCATCGGTAGTCCCCCTGGTCCGACGATGGCAGACGGCCTGGCGCGCACCGCCGGAAAGACGATATCGATGCAGATGTCCGTAATGTCCCTTGTGACGAGAGTTCACCCGATCCTGGGTTGCGCGTGGGTCGTCGGTGATCGGGAAGGATCGCGGGTGTGGACGACTGGCTGAGCCTGATCGTGGTCACGGTCGGCTGGGCCGTGGCCGGGCTGGCCGTGATGTCGCTCGTGCGGCCCGGGTCTCTCAGCTCGGAGCTGAACCGGTCTGCGAGCGCGGTTCACGGGTACCGGGTCAGGGGCGCGGCCGTGCTGGCCGGCCTGTGCCTGGTCGTCGTCGGCCGTGGCCTCGGGTCGCCGAGCTCGCGCGGCCTCGTCGTGGGCCTGCTCCTGCTGGGGGCGCTGGTCCACCTCGCCACCTACCCCGCGCGGGAGCTCGCCGTCGCCCAGGACGACGTGGACGGTCGGCACGAAGCGCTCGACCGGGTCGACCGGTCAGCGGTGGTCCACCTCGCGGCGACGTTCGGTGCAGGACTCGTGTGCGCGGGCGTGGCGCTGGTGCTCGGCTGACCGGTCACCAGCCGCGGGCGCGCCACTCCTCGAGGTGGGGGCGCTCGGTGCCGAGGGTCGTGCCGCTGCCGTGGCCGGGGTGGACGCGGGTGTCGTCGGCGAATCGGTCGAACAGCTTGGCCGTGACGTCGTCGTAGAGCCGGGTGAACGTCTCGGGGCTCGTGGTGGCGCCGACGCCGCCGGGGAAGAGCGAGTCGCCCGTGAACAGGTGCACCAGGCCGTCGGGCTCCGTGTACGCGAGGGCGACCGAGCCGGGGGTGTGACCGACCAGCGTGATGACCTCGAGGGTGCACGAGCCGACGT
>NZ_JBFULZ010000225.1:0-6279 GCF_054049635.1 Cellulomonas sp. P5_C6
GGACACGCGGTCGGTCACGCTGGTCCACCTCGCGGTCACCGCGCTCGACGTCGCGCCGGCCGGGGCAGAGCAGGGCCGCCTGTGGGGCGGTCCGTCCGGCGGTGACCTGCGCGCGCACCGGGCGCTCGACCGCGTGCAGGGGATCGTCGGCGGGGCGGGGATCCTCGTCGCCACCCTGCAGGGCGGCCGCGACGTGCGGGACCAGGTGCACCTGCGGCCGTGGGGGGAGCAGACGGAGCCGGCGCGGCCCGTCGACCGCCCCTGGCCCGGGCGGCTGCCCGATCCTGCACCGGCGACGGTGCTGGACCCGCCCGAGCGGGTCGACGTGCGCGACGCCGCCGGTGTGCCGGTGGTGCTCGACGTGCGCAGCGGGATGCGCGGGGAGCCCGCGTGGGTGCGGTGGCTGCCGCGGGTGCGCGACGAGGACGGTCCGGCGGCCCGCGAGCAGCCGCGCAGCCGCCGCAGGGAYGTCGGCGACGGGCGTGCGGTGGCCGGCTGGGCCGGGCCGTGGCTGCTCAGCGAGCGCTGGTGGGTGGCCGCCGACGACCGCCCCGGGCTGCGGGCGCACCTGCAGGTGACGTTCGACGACGGCCGGGCGGTGCTCCTGGCGTGCACGGCGAGCGGCTGGACCTGCGAGGCCACCTATGACTGAGAGATCGGCACACTTCCCCCCGCGCTACGCCGAGCTGCACGCGCACTCCGCCTTCAGCTTCCTCGACGGCGCCAGCCAGCCCGAGGAGCTCGCCGCGGAGGCGTCCCGGCTCGGGCTGCGGGCGCTCGCGCTGACCGACCACGACGGGCTGTACGGCGTGGTGCGGTTCGCGCAGGCGGCCAAGGCGGTCGACCTGCCCACGGTGTTCGGCGCGGAGCTGCACCTGCCCGYGCCGGACGGTCGTCGGCACCCGCGCGAGAAGGGTCGCGTCACGCCCGGGCCGCCCGTGCTCGACCTGCCGACGGGCATCCCGGACCCGCGGGCGTCGCACCTGCTCGTGCTCGCCCGCGGACCGGACGGCTACCGCGCCCTGTCCCGCGCGATCGCCGAGGCGCACCTGCGGACGGGGCAGAAGGGTGCGGCCGACTACCGGCTGGACGAGCTCGCGGCGACCGCCGCCGGGCAGTGGCTGGTGCTCACGGGCTGCCGCAAGGGGTCGGTGCGGCGCGCGCTCGCCGGCGGGGACCCGTCGGGCGTCGCCGGGGTGAGCCCGTCCGGGGTCGACGCCGCGCGGACCGAGCTCGACCGGCTGGTGGCGCTGTTCGGGCGGGACAACGTGGCCGTCGAGATCACCGCGGCCGGCGACCCCTACGACTCCGACCGTGCCGACGCCCTCGCGCACCTGGCTGCCGACGCCGGGCTCCCGCTCGTCGCCACCGGCAACGTGCACTACGCCACCCCGCGCGACGCCGACCTCGCCGCCGCGCTTGCCGCGGTCCGCGCCCGGTCGTCGCTGGAGGACCTGGACGGCTGGCTGCCCGGTGGCCCGATGGCGCACCTGCGGTCGGCCACCGAGATGCTCGCGCTGCACCGCAGGCACCCCTCCGCGGTGGCGACCGCGGCGGACCTGGCCGACGAGTGCGCGTTCGACCTGTCACTCGTCGCGCCGCAGCTGCCGCCGTAYCCGGTGCCGCCGGGGCACACCGAGGCGACGTGGCTGCGCGAGCTGGTCCGTCGCGGCGCGCTCGAGCTGTACGGACCGCCGGAGAAGGAGAAGGTGCCGGGCGCGTACGCGCAGCTGGCGCACGAGCTGCGCGTCATCGAGGACCTCGGGTTCCCCGGGTACTTCCTGGTGGTCTACGACCTGGTCGACTTCTGCCGCCGCAACGGGATCATGGCGCAGGGCCGCGGCTCGGCCGCCAACTCCGCGGTCTGCTACGCGCTGCGGGTCACCGCCGTCGACGCCGTCCGGCACGGCCTGCTCTTCGAGCGGTTCCTCGCCCCCGAGCGCGACGGCCCGCCGGACATCGACGTCGACATCGAGTCCGCGCGGCGCGAAGAGGTCATCCAGTACGTCTACGAGAAGCACGGACGTACACATGCCGCACAGGTGGCCAACGTCATCTCCTACCGGCCCCGGTCGGCGGTCCGGGACGCCGCGAGGGCGCTCGGGTACGACGTCGGGCAGCAGGACGCGTGGGCGTCGTCGATCGAGCGGTGGGGGAGCCTGCGCTCGACCGCGCCGACCCCTCCGCCCGAGAAGCCGTCCGCCGGACCTGGTCGGCGTGCGCGCCCGCACGTCGGCCACACGGGACCGGTGCCCGCCACCGCGCGCGAGGACCGCCGGCGCACGCAGGCCTCGATGTGGGGCAACACGTGGGAGCCCCCGCCGGTGCTGCGCGCGGCGAGAGGGGTGGAGACGCCGGGGCTGGCCACGGCCGACGGGCACGACGTGGTCCCGGCGGTCCGGCCACCGTCGGCGGACGACCTCGACGAGATCCCCGCGCAGGTCATCGACCTGGCGGACCGGTTCCTGCGCCTGCCGCGGCACCTCGGCATCCACTCGGGCGGCATGGTCATGTGCGACCGCCCGGTCATCGAGGTGTGCCCGGTGGAGTGGGCGCGGATGCCCGGCCGGACCGTGCTGCAGTGGGACAAGGAGGACTGCGCGGACGCCGGGCTGGTGAAGTTCGACCTGCTCGGGCTCGGCATGCTCACCGCGCTGCGCATCGGGTTCGGGTTCGTGCACGAGCACGAGGGCCAGGAGCTCGACCTGCACGGGCTGCCGGCCGAGGACACGCGCGTGTACGACCTGCTCAGCGCGGCGGACACGGTCGGGGTGTTCCAGGTGGAGTCGCGCGCGCAGATGGGCACGCTGCCGCGCCTGCAGCCGCGGACGTTCTACGACATCGTCATCGAGGTGGCGCTCATCCGCCCCGGTCCCATCCAGGGCGGCTCGGTGCACCCGTACATCGAGCGCGCGCACGGCCGCCAGCCCGTGACGTACCTGCACCCGCTGCTGGAGAAGTCGCTGGCCAAGACCAAGGGCGTCCCGCTGTTCCAGGAACAGCTCATGCAGATGGCCATCGACGTCGCCGACTTCACGCCGGCGGAGGCCGACCAGCTGCGGCGGGCGATGGGCTCGAAGCGGTCGACCGAGCGCATGGAGGCGATGCGCGACCGGTTGATGTCCGGCATGGCCGGGCACGGGATCGACGCGGAGACGGGCGGGCAGATCTTCGACAAGCTCAAGGCGTTCGCCGACTTCGGGTTCCCCGAGTCCCACGCCTACTCGTTCGCGTTCCTGGTGTACGCCAGCGCGTGGCTGAAGGTGTACCACCCGGCCGCGTTCTACGCGGGGCTGCTGGCAGCACAGCCGATGGGTTTCTACTCGCCGCAGAGCCTGGCCGCCGACGCCCGCCGGCACGGGTTGGAGGTGCTGCGCCCGGACGTGCAGCTGTCCGAGGTGCTGGCGCGCGTCGAGCGGCTGGGTCCGACGCCGGACGGTGGCGAGCCGCTCCTCGTCCCCGCGCCGAGCGGGACAGGTCCGGTCACCGCGCCGGGTGTGCGCACGGGGGACGGGACGCGGTCGCTCGCGGTCCGCCTCGGGTTGTCGTCGGTCCGGTCGGTGGGGGAGGACGTCGCGCAGCGGGTGGTCGACGAGCGCCGCGCGCACGGGCCGTTCGCCGACCTGCGTCAGCTGGTCCGACGCGTGCAGCTGTCGACCGCGCAGCTCGAGGCCCTCGCCACCGCCGGAGCGCTCGACAGCCTCGACGTGACGCGTCGGGAGGCGCTCTGGGCTGCCGGCGCGCTCGCCCAGGAGGGGCCGGACACGCTGCCGGGGGTCTCGGTGGGGGTGAGTGCACCGATGCTGCCGGGGCTCAGCGACGTCGAGATCGCGACCGCCGACGTGTGGGCGACGGGGGTCTCGGTCGACTCCTACCCGACGCAGTTCGTCCGCGACGGGCTCGACGCGGCGGGGGTGCTCCGGGTCGAGCAGGCGTACACCCACGAGATCGGGCGGCGGGTGGCCGTCGCGGGCGTCGTCACGCACCGGCAGCGGCCCGGGACGGCGGGCGGGATCACGTTCCTGTCGCTCGAGGACGAGACCGGGCTGCTCAACATCATCTGCTCGGCGGGGCTGTGGCAGAAGTTCCGCAAGGTCGCCCGGACGTCACGCGCGATGGTGGTCCGTGGCCGGCTGGAGCGGTCGGACGGCGCGACCAACCTGGTGGCGGAGCACCTGAGCGCGATGTCGCTCAAGGTCCGGACCGCGTCGCGGGACTTCCGGTGAGGCTCAGCCCTGCGCGACGGGCGCGTCGTCGTCGATCTGCGCCGCCTCGTCGACGGGCTCGACCGTGTCCGACGCCTCGGACTCCTCCATCGGCGGGTCCAGCGTCCGCAGCCGCGAGAAGATCGCCCACACCACCGCGACCAGCGGCACGGCGATGACGGCGCCGAGGATGCCCGCCGTGATCGTGCCCGCCGTCACTGCCAGGGCGATCGCGACGGGGTGCAGCCGGACCTGCCGGCCCATCACGAACGGCTGCAGGATGTGCCCCTCGAGCTGCCCGATGGCCGCGATGCCGATGCCGACGAACGCCGCCGACCACAGCCCGTTGGCCGCGAGGGCGACGATCATCGCCACGACCATGGCCGCGGGTGCGCCCACCAGCGGGATGAACGCGCCGATCATGACGAGCACGGCCAGCGGTGCCGCCAGCGGAACCTGCAGGACCAGCAGCAGGATGAACGCGAGGAGCCCGTCGGTCACCGCGATGATCACGGTGCCGCGCGTGTACCCGGAGAACGTGTACCAGCCGGCCCCCGCGGCGGTCTTCCACGAGTCCCGGTTACGCGTCGGCAGCTGGTTGAGGAACCAGGTCCACATCTCCCGACCGCGGGCCAGGAAGAACACCGTGCAGAAGATGGCGAGCGCGATGGCCGTGAACACCTCGACCACGGACCCGGCACCGGCGGCGGCCTGACCAGCAAGATCACCGGCGTGGTCCTGGACCCACTTCTGCCCGTTGCTGATCCACACGGCGATCTGGTCGTTGGTGATCGTGAACGGCAGCGGACCGTTCTCCAGGAAGTCGGTGATCTGCTTGATGCCCTGGCTGAACTGCTTCGCCAGGTCGGTCCACTGGTTCGCGATCGAGTACCCGACGTAGGTGAGCAGCCCCAGGAAGAAGATGATCCCGCCGAGGATCGACAGGGCCGTCGCCAGCCCGCGTGCCATGAAGCGGTCCAGGAAGTCGACGGCCGGCCGCAGCACGGCGGTGAACACGAACGCGATGAACAGCGCGATGAAGAGCAGCTGCACCTTGGCGGTCGCGTAGAAGATCAGCGCGACCATGAGGATGACGATCAGCAGCCGCCACGACATGCCCGCGGCGTTGCGCAACCAGCGCGGGGCCGTCTGCTCGGCCCCGTACACGCTGGGGTTGCGCCGGGCACCCGCGACCTTCCGCGCGGTCGGGCTGTTGCTGCTGTCAGTCATGGGGCTCCCTKCATCACCGCTGGTCGCGCCTGGGCTCGGCGTCTGCGGCCAGTCTGCCCCGGGGGGCCGATGCGTGCCGCCCCGCAACGCCGTGCTATCTTTTCTGCCGCACCTGAGGGAGCCTACGGGCCCCCTGCGGTCCACCTGTCCGGGTGGCGGAATGGCAGACGCGCTAGCTTGAGGTGCTAGTGCCCGAAAGGGCGTGGGGGTTCAAGTCCCCCTCCGGACACTCGTTGAGACAGCGACGAACAAGGCCCTGACCAGCAGCAACGCCGGTCGGGGCCTTCTTCGTGCGGCAACTCGGGACCTCTGGCCCTGGTGACCGGCCGCGGCGCGACGACGATCGAGACGTGGGTCGCCGACGAGGATGACCACGTCGATCGCTGGAGGGCATCATGACGCGCGTGCTGGTCGCCTACKGGAGCACCCGAGGCGGCACCGAGGGTGTGGCGGAGATGATCGGCGAGGACCTGCGCGAGCACGGTCACGATGCGGTCGTCCGGCCTGCCGCCGAGGTCGAGGGGCTCGCCGACGTCGACGCGGTCGTCGTCGCGGGTGCGCTGTACGCCGGCCGCTGGCACAAGGACGCGCGACGGTTCGTCCACCGGAACGAGCAGAGACTGTCCCAGCTCCCGGTCTGGCTGGTCGCCACCGGTCCGCTCGACGGGTCGGCGACGAGCACGACCATCGGGCCTGTGGGTCAGGTGCGGTCCGCCGCGCGGCGGATCGATGCGCGCGGGACGGTGACGTTCGGCGGGCGGCTCCTCCCGGATGCCACGGGCTTCCCGGCCTCCTCCATGGCGAAGAAGATGTCCGGCGACTGGCGTGACCCGCAGCAGATCGC
>NZ_JBFULZ010000226.1:0-6110 GCF_054049635.1 Cellulomonas sp. P5_C6
TTCTTCGCCTGCATCGCCGGGTTCATCAAGAGCTCGGACATCATGGCAGCCGACTCCAACAACGTCGGCCTGTTCATCGAGCTGGACGCGATCCTGGCGGTGGTCATCGGCGGCACGTCGCTGGCCGGCGGCAAGTTCTCGCTGGCCGGCACGCTCGTCGGCTCCATGGTCATCACCACGCTCACCCTGTCCGTGACGATCCTCGGCATCCCGGCGAACGCGGTCTCGCTGTTCAAGGCCCTCGTCGTCATCGCGGTCTGCCTGCTGCAGTCGCCGGTGGTCCGCAACAAGATGCGGTCCCGACGACCGGCCGCCGCGCCCGTCCCCTCGGAGGTACCGGCCTGATGGCGACCGACCAGCTCACCTCCACCACCCACCCGGCCGACGCCCCACCGTCGATCGGCACCCGGGTCCGGCGATTCCGCATCGACGAGCGCTACCTGCCCGTCCTGGGCACCGTCGTCGTCCTGATCGTCATGCTCGCCATCGGCGGCTCGCGGTACGAGAACTTCCTCACCGGCCGCGTCATGGCGAACGTGCTGATCAACAACTCGTTCCTGGTGGTGCTCGCCGTCGGGATGACGTTCGTGATCCTCACGGGTGGCATCGACCTGTCCGTCGGCGCGGTCGTCGCCCTGTCCAGCTGCATCGCGGCCTGGATGTTCACGCACGGCTACGGCGCCGCCGTGGCCATCCCGACGATCATCCTGGTGGGCACGACGCTCGGCCTGGTGGTCGGCGTGATGATCCACGTGTTCGAGATACAACCCTTCATCGCCACCCTCGCCGCCATGTTCCTGGCGCGCGGGCTCTGCTACCTCGTGGCGCCGGAGTCCATCCCGATCACGGACCCGACGATCGTCGCCCTGTCCACCACCCGGTGGGGCACCGCGGACGGGCTGGTGATCACGCCGAGCGGCGTCATCGCGCTGGCGGTCGTGCTCATCGCGTTCGTGACCCTCCACTACACGCGGTTCGGCCGGACGGTCTACGCGATCGGCGGCGGCGAGCAGTCCGCCAAGCTCATGGGCCTGCCGGTCGCGCGCACCAAGGTGCTGGTCTACGTCATCAGCGGCACCTGCGCGGGCCTGGGCGGCCTGCTGTTCGCGATCTTCTCGCGGTCCGGCTACTCGCTGACCGGCGTCGGCATGGAGCTGGACGCCATCGCCGCCGTCGTCATCGGCGGCACGCTGCTCACCGGCGGCAGCGGCTTCGTGCTGGGGTCCGTGCTCGGCGTGCTGGTGCTGGGCCTGATCCAGACGATCATCACGTTCCAGGGCACCCTGAGCTCGTGGTGGACCAAGATCTTCATCGGCGCGCTGCTGCTGATCTTCGTGGTCCTGCAGCGCCTGCTGGTGATCCGGCGCCGCTGAGGCGGGCGGGCGAACGACGCGTCGAGGTCGTGAGCTTCCGACGACATCGTGAGTTGCAGCTCACGACCTCGTCGGAAACTCACGACCTCGCATGCGCGACCTCAGGGCCGTGCCGCGAAGCGCTCCAGCAGGTCGGCGTGGCCCGAGACGATGATCAGGTCGTTGACGGACAGGCGGGTCTCGGGCGTCGCGTAGGAGAACTCGATCCCCGGGCTCTTCACGCCGATGACCGTGACGCCGTACCGCTCGCGCACCCGCGACTGCGCGAGCGTGAACCCCTGCGTCTCCTTGGGCGGGCGCATCTTCACGATGGTGAACCCGTCCTCGACCTCGATGTAGTCGAGCAGCTTGCCGGACACCAGGTGGGCCACACGGGCGCCGGCGTCGGCCTCGGGCAGCACCACGTGGTGGGCGCCGATCCGCTGCAGGATGCGCGCGTGCTCGTTGCTCACGGCCTTGGCCCAGATCTGCGGCACCCCGATGTCGACGAGGTTGCCCGTGATCAGCACGGACGCCTCGAGGTAGGAGCCGACGCCGACGACGGCCACGGGGAACTCCCGCGCGCCCAGCTGCTCGAGGGCCTCGGGGTTGGCGGCGTCGGCCTCGACCAGCGCGATCCGACCGGCCCACTGGGCGACCAGGTCGGGGTTGCGCTCGACGGCCAGYACGTCCTGCCCGAGCCGGTCGAGGGTCGCCGCGATGGACGACCCGAACCGGCCGAGCCCGATGACCAGCACGCCCGAGTCCTTCCGGGGCGTGCGCGGTCCCTTCTGCGAGGACTTGATCTCGCTCAACCTGTCAGCCAATGATCGGCCTCTCTTCCGGTAGCCGGATCACCCGACGACGGTTGCGCAGCGCGAGCGCGGCCGCAAGCGTCATCGTGCCGGTCCGGCCGATGAACATGAGCACGGTGAGCACGTACTTCGCCGGGGGCGGCAGCCCGGGGGTGACGCCGGTGGACAGGCCGCAGGTGGCGAAGGCGGAGATGACCTCGAACAGGACCCGGTCCAGCCGGAGGTTCGTGATCGACAGCAGCAGCAGCGACGAGACGAGCACGAGCGTCGCGGAGACCAGGGAGACGGCGATCGCGACCTGGAGGGCCTCCCGGGGGATCCGGCGCCCGTAGGCCTCGACGTCCTTGTCCCCGCGGCCCTCGGCCAGGATGGCGAGCAGCATGACGGCCAGCGTCGTGACCTTGATGCCGCCGGCGGTCGAGGCCGAGCCGCCACCGACGAACATCAGCGCGTCCATCAGCAGCCACGTGCTCTCGTGCATCTGCCCGACGTCGACCGTCGAGAAGCCTCCGGACCGTGGCATCACGCCGGCGAAGAGCGAGGCCAGGGCCGTGGCGCTGGGACCCAGCGGGGCGAACGTCCTGGGGTTGGTCCACTCGAACGCCGCCACCAGGACCGAGCCGGCGATCACCAGGGCCACGCTCGTGGTGATCGTCAGCTTCGAGTGCAGGCTCCAGCGGCGCGGGTCGCGCAGGTACCGGGCGACGTTGAGGATCACGGGGAACCCGAGCGAGCCGATGAAGACACCGACGATGATCGGCATCAGCACCCACCAGTCGGACGCGAACGGCTCGAGCCCGTACGCCGTCGGGACGAAGCCCGCGTTGTTGAACGCCGAGATCGCGTAGAAGATCGCGTGCCACGCCGCCGCGCCGAGGTTCTCGTCGAACAGCAGGAACCGCGGGAAGAGCACCACCGCGATGACCAGCTCGAGCGCGACGGACGTGATGACCACGGTCCGGATCAGCGACCCGACCTCGCCCAGCCGGGTCTCCTTGGTCTCCGACGAGACGAGGAGCCGCTGCGTCAGCCCGATCCGCCGGGACACCGCCATGCCGAGCAGCGACGCCAGCGTCATGACGCCCAGGCCGCCGATCTGGATGGCCACGAGGATGGTGACGAGCCCCCACGTGGACCAGTACTCGCCGGTCGGCACCACCACCAGGCCGGTGACGGTACTGGCGGACGTGGCGGTGAACAGGGCGTCGACGAAGGGGGCCCGGTGGCCGMTCGCGGTGGCCCACGGGACGGACAGCGCCACGGTGACCAGGGCGATCACCAGCGCGAACACGCCGAGGGCCAGGCGGGCGGGGGACTGGCGCGCCGAGCGGTCGACGAGCTCGCGCAACCGCCATGCCACGCCCGGGCCGCCCCGCGCCATCGCACCTCCCCGCAACCGGCCGGCGCCCGCCGGTCGGGGCAACTCTGGCATGGGCGACCGGTGTGGTTCGACCCGACAGGCGCGAGGTCGTCGGATCGACAGGGGGCCCGGCGGGTGCGACGGTGATGCCCATGACGTCCTCGGCGCCCGTGCGTGTGGTGTGGTCGCGCGAGATGCTCGCGTACGACTTCGGCCACGGCCACCCGATGACGTCGGAGCGCCTGGACCTCACCATCCGCCTGGCCGACGCGCTGGGGCTCCTCTCCGGACCGGGGGTGGAGCTGGTCGGCGCGGACGTCGCGTCGGACGCGCTCCTGCACACCGTGCACGACCGGGCGTACGTCGCCGCCGTGCACCGGGCGTCCAGCGAGGGCACCCACGACCCGGAGCACGGCCTGGGCACCAGCGACGACCCCGTCTTCCCGCACATGCACGAGGCCTCGGCCATGGTGGTGCAGGGGTCGGTCGACTCGGCGCTCGCCGTCTGGGAGGGGCGGGTCGAGCACGCGGTGAACGTGACCGGGGGCCTGCACCACGCGATGCCCGCGGCCGCGTCGGGGTTCTGCGTGTACAACGACGCGGCGGTCGCCATCCGGGCCCTGCTGGACGCCGGCGTCCAGCGGGTCGCCTACGTCGACATCGACGCGCACCACGGCGACGGGGTGCAGGCGGTGTTCTGGGACGACCCCCGCGTGCTGACGGTGTCGCTGCACGAGACCGGGCAGGCGCTCTTCCCCGGCACGGGCCACGCGCGCGAGATCGGCGGACCCGGCGCCGAGGGCACGGCGGTCAACGTCGCGCTCCCGTCGGGGACGGGCGACGCGGGGTGGCTGCGCGCCATCGACGCCGTCGTGCCCGCCGTCGTGCGCGCGTTCGAGCCGGAGGTGCTCGTCACCCAGCACGGCTGCGACACCCACGTCCTCGACCCGCTGACGCACCTGCGGGTGAGCGTCGACGGCCAGCGCCTGGCGGCGGAGCAGCTGCACGACCTCGCGCACGAGGTGGCCGGCGGGCGCTGGCTGGCGCTGGGCGGGGGCGGGTATGCCGTGGTGGACGTGGTCCCGCGGGCCTGGACCCACCTGCTCGGCATCGCGACGCACYGGCCCGTCGACCCGGCGGCGCAGATCCCGGACGAGTGGCGGAACCTGGTGCGCGAGCGGTACGGCCGGCTCGGGCCGGACACGATGACCGACGGTCGCGACGCCCGGTTCAGCCCGTGGTCGTCCGGCTACGACCCGTCCGACGACGTCGACCGCGCGATCCGGGCCACCCGCGCGGCCGTCTTCCCGCACCTCGGGCTCGACCCGGAGCACGACTGACCCGCTGGGCCGGACGGGGGACGTCCCAGGCGTCCCCTCTTTCCCACGCGTCCCAGGCGCCACTAGGCTGATCCGGCACCCGCAGGAGGGTGCGCGGGCCCGCCGCGCCGACGGGCGGAATGGACGAGACATGAGCGAGCAGCGCGACCAGCCTGGCCGCACGCGGTTCCTCACCGTCCTCGAGGTCGCCGAAGTGATGCGCGTCTCGAAGATGACCGTGTACCGCCTGCTGCACTCGGGCGAGCTGCCCGGGGTGCGGGTCGGCCGCTCGTTCCGGGTCCCGCAGGACGCGCTCGACCACTACCTGGCCACGTCGCCGGCGGTCGAGGCGCGCGAGCAGGACCGCCGCAGCTCCTGAGCCGGGTCCGCGGTGCTTCCGAGGACCGGCGCGTCGTCGGGACGGCTCCGGATCGCGTAAGGTAGAGCCTCGGACTTTGTTCGTGCGTGGGCGACTCGATTGCACTCGATCTCTTCTACGCGTCGATCGACCACCAGAACGGCCCGTCTGCCGGGTCTCCATCGGAAGCGAAGTGAGGACCCCATGGGCTCCGTCATCAAGAAGCGCCGCAAGCGGATGGCCAAGAAGAAGCACCGCAAGCTTCTTCGCAAGACGCGCCACCAGCGCCGCAACAAGAAGTGAGCCGCGCGGCCCGTCAGGGTCGCTAGGCAGTCGAGGGGCCCGGCAGCTGCCGGGCCTTTCGTGTGTCCGGACACGCCTTCTACAACGATGTAGAGTTGCTCTGGTCTGCGACTCTGTCCCAGGGTCACGCGTACAAGGAGACAGCGATGAGCACGGCCAGGCGTGGTGCCGCGGTGACGATGCACGAGGTCGCCGCGCGAGCAGGGGTGTCCATCAAGACCGTGTCCAACGTGGTCAACGGGTACCAGTACATCCGGCCGGCGACGAAGGAGCGGGTCGAGGCCGCGATCGCCGAGCTCGGGTACCAGGTGAACATCTCGGCGCGGAACCTGCGCCGCGGCCGGACGGGAATCATCGGGCTGGCGGTGCCGGAGCTGTCGCTGCCGTACTTCGCGGAGCTGGCCGACTCGGTCATCCGGGCCGCCGAGGCGCGCGGGCTGACCGTGCTCATCGAGCAGACGGGGTCCGTGCGGGAGCGCGAGCTCGAGGTGCTCTCGGGCCAGCGCCGGCACCTCACCGACGGGCTGATCTTCTCGCCGCTCGAGCTCGGACCTCAGGACGCCGACGCCCTGCGGGTCGACTTCCCCATGGTGCTGCTGGTCG
>NZ_JBFULZ010000227.1:0-6077 GCF_054049635.1 Cellulomonas sp. P5_C6
GCGCCGCGGTCGTGCAGGCGCCGCCCGGCACCGGCAAGACGACGCTCGTCCCGCCGGCCGTCGCGGCGGCCGTGACCGGCCGGGTGATCGTGACCCAGCCGCGCCGGATCGCTGCGCGTGCGGCCGCGCGTCGGCTCGCGCACCTGCTGGGCGAGCCGGTCGGCGCCACGGTCGGGTTCTCGGTGCGCGGCGACCGCGTGGTGAGCGCCGCCACCCGCATCGAGGTGGTGACCACGGGCGTGCTGGTCAGGCGCCTGCAGCGGGACCCGGAGCTGCCCGGCGTCGGCGCGGTGGTCCTCGACGAGGTCCACGAGCGGCACCTCGACGACGACCTCGCGCTCGCCCTGGTGGTCGACGTGCGGGCGAACCTCCGCGCCGACCTCGCGCTGGTGGCGATGTCCGCGACGGTGGAGGCGGAGCGCACGGCCGCCCTGCTGGGCGGAGCGCCCGTGGTGAGCGTCGCCGGCGCGCTCTTCCCGGTCGACGTCGTCCAGAGCCCGCCCCCGCCGCGGGTCGCGCGGACCGACGAGCGTGGCGTGACCCCGGGGTTCCTCGACCACGTCGCCGTGACCGTGCGCCGGGCCCTGACGGAGCGCACCGGCGACATCCTCGTCTTCGTGCCCGGGGCCGGTGAGGTCGACGGCGTCGCGCGGCGGCTCTCGGGCCTCGACGTGGCCGTGCGTCCGCTGCACGGGCGGCTGCCGGCGCGCGATCAGGACCTCGCGCTCACCCCGGGCGCGCGGCGCCGGGTCGTCGTGTCGACCGCCGTCGCCGAGTCGTCGCTGACGGTGCCCGGGGTCCGGGTGGTGGTCGACGCGGGCTTCTCGCGCGAGCCGCGGACGGACCACCGACGCGGCCTCGCCGGCCTGGTGACCGTGAGCGTGAGCCGGGCGGCCGCGGAGCAGCGGGCCGGGCGCGCGGGCCGGGAGGGGCCCGGAGCGGTCTATCGCTGCTGGTCCGCGGCCGACGACGCCCGGCTGCCGGCGCACCCGCAGCCGGAGATCCTCACGGCGGACCTCACCGCGTTCGCGCTCGAGCTGGCGTGCTGGGGGAGCCCGGACGGTGCCGGGCTGGCGCTCCTGGACGCCCCGCCCGAGGCGGCCATGGCCGCGGCGCGCGCGATCCTGGTGGACCTCGGCGCGGTCGGGCCGGACGGACRTCCGACCGCCCGGGGCCGGGCCGTGTCCGCCGTCCCGGCCGACCCGCGCCTGGCCCGGGCGCTGCTGGACGGCTCGGGGCTCGTCGGCGCCCGGCGGGCKGCCGAGGTGGTCGCCCTGCTGWCSGACGACGYSCGSGCGCCCGGCGGYGACCTSGTSGCGGCSCTMCGGGCGSTGCGGCGCGGCGGACCCCAGGCGTCGGGCTGGCGCGCGCAGGTCGCCAGGCTGCGATCGTCAGCGCCGTCGGAGGGACGGGGCGTGCCCGGCCTGGAGGACCTCACCGACGACCTCGCCGTGGGACTCGTCGTCGCCCTCGCGCACCCCGACCGCATCGCACGCCTGCGCCCTGGGGGCTCGACGTACCTCATGACGTCCGGCACCGGGGCCGCGCTGCCCCCGGGTTCGGCGCTCGTCGGCCTGCCATGGCTGGCGGTCGCCGACGCCGACCGCGGCGCCGGCCGCCGCGACGCGACGATCCGGTCGGCGGCGCCCCTCGATCTCGACCTGGCGACGGAGGCCGCGCCGGCGCTGCTGCGATACGAGGAGACGGTCGCGTGGGTGCAGGGCGCCGTCGTCGCCCGGCGCGTGCGCCGGCTGGGCGCGATCGAGCTGACGTCGGTGCCGCTCCCGAACCCGCCCCGCGAGCTCGTCCTGGCGGCGGTGCGCGAGGGTCTCGCCCGCGAGGGCCTGTCGATGCTGCGCTGGTCCGAGGCCGCCACCGCGCTGCGCCGGCGCCTCGCCTTCCTCCACGCCGCGCTGGGCTCGCCGTGGCCGGACGTGTCCGACGAGGCCCTGCTGGCGGACCAGGACGCGTGGCTGGACCTGTCGGGGGTCCGTGGGCCGCGGGACCTGCCACGCGTCGACGTGCTCCAGGCGCTGCGCAGGCTGCTGCCCTGGCCCGACGCCGCGCGGCTCGACGAGCTCGCTCCGGAACGGCTCACCGTGCCCAGCGGCTCGAGCGTGCGCGTCGACTACACCGCTGACCAGCCCGTGCTCGCCGTGCGGCTGCAGGAGACGTTCGGGTGGCGGGCCACGCCGCGCCTGGCCGGCGGGCGGGTGCCGGTCCTGCTCCACCTGCTGTCCCCGGCGGGACGGCCGGCTGCGGTCACCGCGGACCTCGAGTCGTTCTGGCGGAACGGCTACCTGCAGGTCCGCGCCGAGCTGCGCGGGCGGTACCCGAAGCACGCCTGGCCCGACGACCCGCTCGAGGCGGCGCCGGTGCGCGGCCTCAGCTCGCCACGCCCGCCTCGTCGCACGGGATCGTGACGTCGAGCTGCAGCTCGTGCAGCTCCGCGTCGACCAGGCGCAGGGTCCGCTGCATCGCCACCGGCTGCAGCTTTCCCACGTCGTTGCCGTGCGGGTGGTCGAAGAACGCGAGCAGCAGGAGCAGCAGGGTGATGACGACCGTCACGCTGCCCATGAGCAGCCCCTGGGTCACGACCCCCTCAGACGAGTCCGCGAAGAACAGCACGTACACGAAGATGACGCCCGAGATCAGGAAGAGCACGAGCCACAGGGGCAGCGGGATCAGTCCCTCGGCGCCGTGCACGCGGTCGATGCGGGCCTGCTCGCGCTGGGCCGTCTGGTCCATCCACCGGTCGTAGGCCGACTGCTCGACGTCGGTCTGGGGTTCGAACGGGTGGACCGTGCGGAAGAGGCCGACGGCCCACGGGTTGAACGAGTCGCCGAGCGTCCCCGACTGCATCTTCGGCCACTCGACGCCCACGACCGCCCGCGCGTAGCAGACCAGCTGACCGGTGAGCTCGTCGCGCACGTCGGCGGGGAGGTACTGGGCCGTCTGCACCTGCTGGGCGACGATCACGGCCTCGGTCTCCGCTCCGGAGCGGGCCTCGTCGTAGGACTGGAACGCCAGGAAGATGATGAAGCCCAGGAGCACCGAGAAGCCCGTGGCCAGCACCCCGAAGACCCCCGAGGCGCGGTCGCCGTCGCTGAAGTAGCTGCCCTCGGGCGCGCGGCGCCTGACCAGGAGCATCGCGGTGACCGTGAGGGCGGTGACGCCGATCGTGATGATCGCGCCGACGACGATGTTCACGCGGTCTCGAGGGGGTCGCTCTGCTGCACCCGCTCAACATAGGGGCCAGATCGGACACGAGCGAGCGATCGTGCGCAACGATGACCGCATGCCCGACGCGTCGCGCCAGCCCGGCCGCCTCTTCCGCCAGACGTGGTGGCGTGCTCGCGACTACGCGACGGTGCTCCGGTGGCAGGCCGAGGGCATCGTGTCGCGCGTGGACCCCGAGCAGCTGCGCCACCCCGAGCAGCCGGTCGGCCCGCCCGTGGTGCTCCTGCCCGGCGTCTACGAGTCGTGGCACTTCCTGCTGCCGATCGCCACGTTCCTGCACGGGCACGGCGTCCGGGTCCACGTGCTGCCCCGCCTGCGCACCAACCGGCGGCCGGTCGCGGACGGGGCGGAGGTGCTCGCCGGGTACCTCGTGGACCACGACCTGCGGGACGTCGTCCTCGTGGCGCACAGCAAGGGCGGGCTCATCGGCAAGCTCGCCATGGTGCGCGACCCCGACCGGCGGATCGACTCGATGATCGCGGTCAACACGCCGTTCTCCGGCTCCGTCCACGCGCGCTGGTTCCTCGCGCCGGCGGTGCGCGCCTTCATCCCGAACGACGCGACGATCGTGTCGCTCGCCGGCGAGCGGGCCGTGAACGCCCGGATCACCTCGGTGCACAGCGACTGGGACCCGCACATCCCGGCCGGCAGCGCGCTCGACGGGGCGCAGAACGTGGTGCTGTCGACACCGGGGCACTTCCGGCCGCTGGCGGACCCGGTCCTCGAGGCCTTGCTGCTCGAGCGTCTGCTCAGCCCCGGGGCAGCTGCAGAACCCGGGTGAACCCGGGGGAGTCGGGGTCGTCGACGATCTCGTCGCCGTCGAGCCACGACCCGATCACGTGCGACAGCTCGCCCGGGTGGCTGAAGTTGATCGCGTGGGCGGCCCCTTCGATCAGGGCGACGGTGAGCTGCGGGCCCGCGAGGCGGGCGATCTCCCGCACCCGGCGCGGCGGCGCCATCAGCGGGTCCTTGCTCCCGATGACGACCAGGGTGGGCACGGTCGCCTTCAGCAGCCGCTCCAGGGACGGGAACCTGGTGAGCTCGGCGAACATGTTCCACGTGTTGATCGGGCCGAACCTGAGGTAGTCCGGGACGGCCACCCGCGCCATCCGCGGGCTCTCGCGCGCGCCGTCCCGAGCCAGCTGCCGGATCGCCTTGCCGAGCCCCTGGTTGTGCACCCCGCCCGCGGGCGAGACGAGCACGAGCCGATCCACCCGGTCCGGTGCCGCGTGCGCCACCTCGAGGCTCACCGGGCAGCCCATCGAGTTGCCCACCAGGACGACCTTCTCCAGCCCGGCGTCGTCGAGCATCTTCAGGAGGGCGATCGCCAGCGCGGGGATGCCGAGGGTGTAGCCCCAGCGTTCGCTCTTGCCGTACCCCGGCAGGTCCGGCACCACGTTCATGGCCCGCTCGGCGAGCAGGCGGGCCGTCGGCATCAGGTAGGTGCCCGAGATGCCGAACCCGTGCACGTGCACGATCGGCACGGCGCCCGGCACGGCGGGGCTCAACCTGTAGAAGACCTTGTGGCCCTCCACGTCGAGCGTGCTCTCGGTCCAGCCGGGGTCCATGTCCGCCACTCGCAGATAGTGTCAGAGCGGCGCCTCGTGGTCGAGGCGCCGCTCTGATGGTGCGACCTGCTGGTCAGCGCAGCCAGCCGAACCGCTGCACCAGGGGGATCCGCGCCCACCGGCGGCCGAGGCCCCAGGTGTCTCCGGCGAGGAGGACGGCACACGTGATCAGCACCAGGGCGTAGATCACGTGGTAGTCGACCAGCGGGTTGGTCGAGCCCTGCAGGAGCGGCCACTCCGCCGTCCACATCAGGGCCATGAGCAGCGAGCCGGCGACCGCCGAGATGCGCAGCCCGATGCCGAGCATGACGGCCACGCCGACCCCGAGCAGGCACAGCATGAACAGCCAGTCGGTGCCGACGCTCGCCATCGAGGCGAACGTGCCCTTGAACGGGCCGACGGTGGCGAACTGCATGAAGCCCTGGCTCGGCGTACCGCCGTTGATCCAGGCCTGTGCCGGCTCGCCCTCGGCCACGGCGGCGCCGGTGCTGTAGTGCAGCCCGAACGCCTTGTCGAGGAACGCCCACAGGAAGATGAAGCCCGTGGCGAGCCGGGTGACGGCGAGCCAGCGGCGGCCCGTCGCGTGCGTGACGACGTCGTCCTCGACCAGCACGGCCGGGTGGGTCGATGTCGTGGTCTCGGGATGGATGGTTGCCATGTCGATTGTCTCCTCCGTGCGAGGTCCCACCGTTGGGACCGGGTAGGTCAGGCTCTGTTGACGCCACGCTGCTCCGCGCGGGCGGTCGTCCCCAGGGCCGAAGGTCCCTCCTGCGCCGGGCCGATCAGGGACCCAGGTCCCGGGACGCGGGGCCGGAGGCGGTCGAGGCTGGAGGGAAGCGGACCGGCTGCGGCCGAGCCACGCGCGAGGAGCGAGGAGGCATCTCATGCGTACCGACGGACCGGTGGTCGTCGCGCTCGACGGCTCACCCAACAGCGCGCACACCCTGGAGTGGGGCGTCGCGGAAGCCGTGCGGCGTCGCGCCGACGTCCTGCTCACCCGCGTGATCGACGACGCCTGGCAGGCGATGGCGTGGAGCTGGTATCCCGTCATCGACACCGGGGACGGCGGCGCGGAGGTCGAGGAGTACCTGGCGGAGCAGCGCGTCCATGTCCGCGAGCACCACCCCGGTGTGACGGTCCGGGTCCGGGTTCTGCACGGTCAGGTCGTCCCGGCCCTGCGCGAGCTGAGCGTGGACGCCCAGCTGCTCGTGGTCGGCGCGCGTCCCCGGTACGGCCGCGGCCGCACGGGGGCCACCGGCTCCCACCTCG
>NZ_JBFULZ010000228.1:0-6011 GCF_054049635.1 Cellulomonas sp. P5_C6
CGCCGAAGCCCGCCGGCACCCCGCGGCCCGCGCCGCGGCCGGGACCGGCCGCTCCGGCCAAGGCACAGACCAGCAAGACGGCCTCGGAAGAGGCCAGCTGAACCAGCACGAACGGACGGGCCGGTCCACCGGCCGGCCCGCACCAGACGAGTCGTACGAACCCGTGCGATGTGAACGACAAGGAGACACGGCAGCCATGCCGAAGAACAAGACGCACTCCGGTGCCAAGAAGCGCTTCCGGGTCACCGGGACCGGCAAGGTCATGCGCGAGCAGGCCGGCGCCCGCCACCTGCTCGAGCACAAGTCGAGCCGCCGCACGCGTCGCCTCGCCGGCGACCTCGTCGTCTCTCCTGCCGACGCCCCCCGTATCAAGAAGCTGCTCGGCAAGTGACCCCGGGGGCGCACCTGCGCCCCGGTCGCTCGGCCTAGCCTGAGACAAGCAAGGAGCATCACGTGGCACGCGTGAAGCGGGCGGTCAACGCCCAGAAGAAGCGCCGTACAACCCTCGAGCGCGCTGCGGGCTACCGCGGTCAGCGGTCGCGCCTGTACCGGAAGGCGAAGGAGCAGGTCACCCACTCCCTCGTCTACGCGTACCGCGACCGCAAGGTGCGCAAGCAGGACTTCCGCAAGCTGTGGATCCAGCGCATCAACGCTGCGTCCCGCGAGCAGGGCCTGACCTACAACCGCCTGATCCAGGGCCTGAAGCTCGCGGGCATCGAGGTGGACCGCCGCGTGCTGGCCGACCTCGCCGTCAACGACGCCGCGACGTTCAACACGCTCGTGGCCGCCGCCAAGGCCGCCCTGCCCGCGGACGTCAACGCGCCGAAGGCTGCGTGACCCTCGTCCGCCGCTGAGCCCGACCGCCCAGTGCTCCCTCGCGGGAGCCGGGCGGCGGGTTGGCGCACCCCGAAGCCCCCGAGGTCCTCTGCGACCGCCGGGGGCTTCGTCRTCCCCGCGCACCCCGAACCGTCGCCGACCCGGCATCATGTCGCCATGAACGAGCCGGACGGCCCGCGGGTCGAGCACAGCGGGCCGTCGCCCTGGGGCCTCCTGGCATTCGGGCTCGGGATGCTGGTCGGGCTCACCCTCCTCGTCGCCGAGGTGGTCGACCCGCCGGTCTGGGTGATGTGGGCCGTGGTCGGCGCCCTGCTCGTCGGCATCCTGCTGTCGGTGCCTCTCGCGTACCGCGACGCGCGCCGGCAGGGCCGGTCACGATCGGGCAGCGCGTGGCGGGCGCTCACCGAGCCGGTCCGCTACCTGGTCCGGTGGACCTTCTGAGTGGCAGCGCCGCAGGCACGCGATGATGTCCCGGTGAGCAGCCCCACCCTGACCAATCCCCGTGCCGAGCGGGTCAAGGCCGTGCGGGCGCTGAGCGAGCGGGCCGTGCGGAAGCGGGCCGGGCGGTTCGTCGTCGAGGGGCCGCAGGCGGTCCGGGAGGCGGTGCTGGCCGGCGCCGACGTGCACGACGTCTACGTCACGCCCGAGTCGGCGCAGCGGTACCCCGAGATCGTGGTCGGCGCGCAGGACCGGGGCATCCGGGTGTCCGTCGGGACCGCCGAGGTGCTCGACGCCATGAGCCCCGACGGTCAGCGGGTCGTCGCGGTCGCGTCGCTGACGACGCACACGCTCGGCGGGCTCGGGGACCTGAGGCTCGTCGCGATCCTGGCGAACGTACGCGACCCCGGCAACGCCGGGACCGTGATCCGCGCGGCCGACGCGGCCGGCGCGGATGCGGCGGTGCTGACCGGCGAGAGCGTCGACGTGCACAACCCCAAGGTGGTCCGGTCGACCGCCGGGTCGCTGTTCCACCTGCCCGTCGTGACGGGCGCCGACCTCGCCGCGACCGTCGTCGACCTGCGCGCGGCCGGCCTGCTGGTCCTCGCGGCGGACGGCACCGGCGCCTTCGACCTGGACGACCTCCTCGACGTCGCGGGCTCCGCGGAGGACGGCGTGCCGGACCTCGCCCGCCCGACGGCCTGGCTGTTCGGCAACGAGGCCTGGGGGCTGCGCGACGAGGACCGTGCGCTGGCCGATGCCGTCGTGCGCGTGCCCATCCGGGGCCGCGCGGAGTCCCTGAACCTCGCGACCGCCGCGGCCGTGTGCCTCTACGCCAGCGGTCGGGCGCAGCGGTGAGGCTGTTCGCCGCGGTGTGGCCGCCCGAGAACGTGCTCGACCACCTCGACCTGGCCCTGGCCTCCGTGCGGGGCGCGCCGTCGGGTCTGTCGTCGGCCGTGCGCTGGTCCGCGCGCGAGACCTGGCACCTCACCGCCGCGTTCTACGGCGACCTGCCCGACGGCGCGGTCCCGGGCCTGACCAGCGACCTGGCCGACGTCGCGGCCGCGGTGGAGCCCTACGAGCTCGGGCTGCACGGGGCAGGGGTGTTCTCGCACCGCACGTTGTGGGTCGGCGTCACCGGTGACCTCGAGAGCCAGCGCGCGGTCAGCCGGGGGTGCGTCGAGGCGGGCGGTGTCGACGACCACCGCGTGCGCGAGCGACCGCACCTCACCGTGGGTCGGGTTCGCCCCGGCAGCGGGCCGCCGCGGCGACGGTCGTCGCGCCCGGACCGTCCTGGGCAGCGGCCCGACATGCAGGGTCCGGACGACGAGGACGTCGCCGCCGGTCTGGTGCGGGCGCTGGCCGTGTACGACGGGCCGCGCTGGCAGGTCGACGAGATCGTGCTCGTGTCCTCGCGACCGGGTGCGGGGCGAGGTGGCGGGCCGCTGTACGAGGTGCAGGAGCGGTTCTCGCTGGGCGCGCGTGGCAGGATGGGCGCATGACAGCGCGTGCGCAGGCGGCCGGTGGTCGCCGATTTCCCGGGCCCGTTCCCGGGCCGCGCCACTGACGCGCAACCGAGCAGGCCGTCCACCGCTGGACCGGCCGCACGGACCCGGATCGGGCGCCCCTAGACTTGTCCGCTGGCCGGGTGCTCTCGCGCACTGGCCATAGCCGTGCTCGCGCCGGCTGCCCAGAACCTGCACTGGAAGGTCAGGATGTCCGACGACACCGCCCTGTCCCCGCTCGACGCCGACGGCATCGAGTCCGCCGTCGAGGACGCGCTGAAGGCCCTCGCGGCCGCCGCCGACCTCGACGCCCTGAAGACCGCCCGCCTCGAGCACGTGGGGGAGCGCAGCCCGGTGGCGCTGGCCAACCGCGCCATCGGCGGCCTCGCGCCGGCCGACAAGGCCGTGGCCGGCAAGCTGCTCGGCCAGGCCAAGGGACGCCTCGCGGCCGCGCTCGCGCAGCGGCAGGCCGAGCTCGAGGCCGAGCGTGACCTGCGGGTCCTCGTCGAGGAGTCCGTCGACGTCACGCTGCCCACCGACCGTCGGTCCCGCGGCGCCCGGCACCCGCTGGAGACCCTGTCCGAGCGCATCGCCGACATCTTCGTCTCGATGGGCTGGGAGATCGCCGAGGGCCCTGAGCTCGAGGCGGAGTGGTTCAACTTCGACGCGCTGAACTTCGGCGTCGACCACCCCGCGCGGCAGATGCAGGACACGTTCTTCGTCGACGCACCCGGCCTCGTGCTGCGCACGCACACGTCGCCCGTGCAGGCCCGGACCCTCCTGTCGCGGGAGCTGCCCGTCTATATCGCGTGCCCGGGCAAGGTGTTCCGCACCGACGAGCTCGACGCCACGCACACGCCTGTGTTCCACCAGGTCGAGGGCCTCGCCGTGGACAAGGGCCTGACGATGGCGCACCTCAAGGGCACGCTGGACCATTTCGCGCAGGCGATCTTCGGTCCGGAGGCCCGCACGCGCCTGCGGCCGTCGTTCTTCCCGTTCACGGAGCCCAGCGCCGAGATGGACCTCTGGTTCCCGCAGAAGAAGGGCGGACCGGGCTGGATCGAGTGGGGCGGCTGCGGGATGGTCAACCCGAACGTGCTGCGCGCCTGCGGCGTCGACCCCGAGGTCTACTCCGGGTTCGCGTTCGGCATGGGCATCGAGCGCACCCTGATGCTGCGCCACGGSATCGCYGACATGCACGACATGGTGGAGGGCGACGTCCGCTTCTCCACGCAGTTCGGGACGGAGATCTGATGCCGCGCATCCCCCTGACGTGGCTCGCCGAGCACGTCGAGCTCCCCGCGGGCCTGACCGCCGAGCAGCTGGCGGCGGACCTGGTCCGCGTCGGGCTGGAGGAGGAGGCGATCCATCCCGCCGCCGTGTCCGGTCCGCTGGTGGTCGGTCGCGTCGTCGAGCTCACGCCGGAGCCGCAGAAGAACGGCAAGACCATCAACTGGTGCCGGGTCGACGTCGGACCGTCGCACAACGAGGCCGGTGGTGACCCGCGGGGCATCGTGTGCGGCGCGCACAACTTCGTCGTCGGCGACAAGGTCGTGGTCGCGCTGCCGGGCGCCGTGCTGCCCGGGCCGTTCCCCATCGCGTCCCGGAAGACCTACGGGCACGTGTCCGACGGCATGATCTGCTCGGCCCGCGAGCTGGGGCTGGGCGAGGACCACGCCGGCATCATCGTGCTGGCGACGCTCGGTCTCGACCCGTCCGTCGGGACGGACGCGCGCGAGCTCCTGGGCCTCGGCGACGAGGTGCTCGAGATCAACGTGACGCCCGACCGCGGCTACTGCTTCTCCATGCGCGGCGTGGCCCGGGAGTACGGCCTGTCCACGGGTGCGCGGTTCACGGACCGCGGGCTGCCGACTGGGGACCTCCCGCCGGTCGGTGGGGGTTTCGCGGTCGAGATCGACGACGCCGCCCCCGTGAACGGTGTGCCCGGAGCGGATCGGTTCGTCGCCCAGATCGTCCGCGGCGTGCGTGCCAACGACCCGTCGCCCGCGTGGATGCAGCGCCGGCTGCAGCAGGCCGGCATGCGCCCGATCGGGCTCGCCGTGGACGTCACCAACTACGTGATGCTCGACCTCGGCCAGCCGCTGCACGCCTACGACCTGGCGAAGCTGGCCGCGCCGATCGTCGTGCGGCGCGCGGCCCCGGGGGAGCGCATGCGGACCCTGGACGACGTCGACCGCGTGCTCGACACCGAGGACCTGCTCATCACCGACAGCCCCGACGGCGCCCGCGCCTCCCGGCCCATCGGCCTCGCGGCCGTCATGGGCGGCGGGGACAGCGAGGTCAGCGCGAGCACGACCGACCTCCTGGTCGAGGCGGCGCACTTCGACCCGATCACGGTCGCGCGCACCGCCCGCCGCCACAAGCTGCCCAGCGAGGCGGCGAAGCGG
The DNA here is from genome assembly GCF_054049635.1 of Cellulomonas sp. P5_C6. NCBI lineage: Bacteria > Bacillati > Actinomycetota > Actinomycetes > Micrococcales > Cellulomonadaceae > Cellulomonas > Cellulomonas sp. P5_C6. The sequence continues at coordinate 5,189 of NZ_JBFULZ010000228.1, forward strand.
TTCGAGCGGGGCGCCGACCCGGCGCTCCCGCCGGTCGCGGTCACGCGGGCGGTCGCGCTGCTCGTCGAGCTCGGCGGCGGCGTCGCGGACCCGCGCCTCACCGACGTCGACCAGCGGGTGCCGGTGCCGGCGTTCGACCTCGACCTGGACCTGCCCGCGCGACTCGTCGGCGTGCCGTACACGGCCGACGAGGTGCGCGAGACCCTGGTCTCGATCGGGTGCTCGGTGTCCGACGCCGGCCCCGGCGTGGTCCGGGTGCAGGCGCCCTCGTGGCGGCCCGACCTCGCCGTCGGCGTCGACCTGGTCGAGGAGGTCGCGCGGCTGCGCGGCTACGACGAGATCCCGTCGATCGTGCCGCCGGCGCAGCCGGGTGCCGGCCTGACGCCCGGGCAGCGGACGCGTCGCTCGGTCGCGCGCGCCCTGGCCGAGTCCGGGCTGGTCGAGGTGCTCAGCTACCCGTTCGTCGGCACTGACCAGCTCGACGCGCTCGGGCTGCCCGCCGACGACGAGCGGCGCCGGGCGGTCCGCCTGGTCAACCCGCTGTCCGACGAGCAGCCGTTCATGCGCACGAACCTGCTGGTCACGCTGCTGGACACGGCGCGGCGCAACGTCGCGCGGGGTGCCGGCGACGTGTCCGTGTTCGAGCTCGGTCTGGTCACGCGACCGACGCCCAGTGCGCCGGCCGCCCCGCGCCTCCCGGGCGGTGTCCGGCCGTCCGACGCGGAGCTTGCCGCCATCGACGCGGCCGTGCCTCCGCAGCCTCGACGGGTCGCGGGCGTGCTCGCGGGCCTCCGCGAGCCGGCGGGCTGGTGGGGGACCGGGC
>NZ_JBFULZ010000229.1:0-6005 GCF_054049635.1 Cellulomonas sp. P5_C6
GCGCGATGACCGACGTGACCGCGCCGAACGCGGCCGCCGGCACCGACCGGGCCAGGAGGATCAGGGCGAGCGCCTGCAGCCCGCTGCCGAGTCCCCGGGAGACGAGGATGCCGAGAAACTGGTTCTTCACGCGACCGCACCGGGGCGCGGCGACGCCGCGACGAGGGGTCGGCGGGGCGGCATGGCGGCGAAACTAGCACCCGCTCGCACCATCGACCCCGGGATGCCGGGCACGTAGCCTCGACCGCGTGACCAGCCTCTCCCTCAGCGACGCGGTCGTCTCCGCGCGCGCCGCGGCGGCCGACCGGATGGTCCCGGCCGTCGTCACGGGCCTCACGGGCGTGCTGGTCCTGGTCGGCTGGGTCGCCGGGCTGCCCCCGCTGATCCTGGTGGGTTTCGCGACGATCCCCCTGATCATCGTGTTCGGCTACCGCGTCTCGCTGCTCGCCATGGCGGTCCTGCTGGTGGGGCGCGCGCTCATCGACTCGTCCGGCGGCGCCACCGCCACGGCGGGCGTCGCCGCCGCGATCATCGGCCTGTCGGTGCTGGTACTGGTGCGGTCCCCCAGCTGGCCCGCCCGGGTGCTCGTGATCGCGCTCGCCCTCTTCGCCTCGGCCGCCGCGGGCGCCGCGATCTACGGCGCCGCCGAGACGTACGGCGAGGCCGTGCGGGTGCTGTCGCTGGTCGCCGTCGCGGTCATCACGATCAACGCGCCGGGGACGCTCACGCTCGGGCGCGTCACCGGCCTCGTGCAGGCCGTCGGCACCCTGCCCGCCCTGTACGCCCTGGTGCAGCTGGCCACCGGCACGGGCGTCTACAGCGAGGGCGTCCTGCGCTCGACTGGCACCCTGGCGCAGGCCAACTCGGCCGCGGTCCTCTTCGCGCTGTGCAACATCGCCACCTTCTCGAGGCTGCTGTCCAACACGGGCAAGCGCTGGGTCAACGGCGGTTTCATGGCGCTGTTCCTCGTCGCGCAGGTGGCCACGGCCAGCATCGGCGGGTTCGCGACCGTCGTCGCGATGGTGCTGGTCTACATGGTGGTCGAGGCCGGGCGGCGGTTCCACCGGATCGTGCTCGGGCTGCTGGCGCTCGCCGTGGCCGTCGTCATGGCGCTGGACTCCAAGGCCGGCGCCGGGCGGCTCACCGAGTACACCAGCGGCGGCAGCGTGGACGACACGTCGCTCGGGTGGCGGTTCCAGGCCTGGGCCAAGGTGCTCGCCGTCTGGCGGGAGCACCCCGTGCTCGGCAACGGGATCGGCGCCACGACCAGCGGCATCATCCTGCACACCATCCCGCACAACGAGTACGTGCGGCTGCTCGCCGAGGTGGGTGTGGTCGGGCTCGCCGCCGTCGTCCTGCTCGTCGTCTGGTACGCGGTCGCGATGACCCGGCGGCTCCTGTCCGGCGCGCCCCGGGCGGTCTGCGCGCTGGGCCTGGCCGTGCTGGCCGGCTCKGTGATCAACGGGCTGGCCGCCAACACCATGCTCTACACCGTCTCGTTCATGACCACCGTGTTCATCCTGTCGGGGTGCTGGCGGATCGCGCGCGACGGGCCACCGCCGGAACCCGTGCCGGAGCACTCGACGACCCACCAGGAGGTCCACCCGTGACAGTCCGCGTGCTCGAGGTGCTGGAACGCCCCGACGGGACCACCCGCTACGCCGACCAGATGGTGGAGCAGCTTCCCGAGAGCGTCGCCATCAGCTGGTTCACCTGGCGGCGCGCGCTGACCGAGCGGTTCGACGTGCTGCACGTGCACTGGCCGGAGTGGCTGGTCCGGACGCGCCCGTCGACGTTCCCCCGCCGGCTGGCCACCCGGCTGGCGTTCGTGGCCCTGATGCTGCGGCTGCGGGTCACGCGCACGGCGATCGTGCGCACCGAGCACAACCCCGAGCCGCACGAGCCCGGCGGCCGCACCGAGCGTGCGCTGCTGCGCTGGCTGGAGCGCCGCACGACCCTGCGGGTGCACCTCAACCCCGTGCCCGAGGGTCCGGCCGACGTCGTGATCCCGCTCGGCCACTACCGCGCCCAGTTCGACGGGTACCCGGTGTCCGCCCGCGTCCCGGGGCTGCTCGTCTACTTCGGCAAGATCCGCGACTACAAGGGCGTCGACCTGCTGCTCGACGCGTTCGCGGGCGCCCGGCCCGAGCTGTCGCTGCGCGTCGTCGGCAAGCCGCAGACCCCGCAGTGGCGCGCACTCGTCGAGGACGCAGCCGCGCAGGACGACCGCATCGGCTACGTGCTGGACTTCATCCCCGACGACGCGCTCGTCGCCGAGGTCACCGCGGGCGAGCTCGCCGTGCTGCCGTACCGCGACCTGCACAACTCCGCGGTCGTGCTGGTCGCCCTGTCGCTGGACACCCCCGTGCTCGTCCCGTCGACGCCGGTGACGCGGGGCCTCGCCGACGAGGTGGGGCCGGGCTGGGTGCACTTCTTCGAGGGCACGCTGGACACAGCCGACGTCCACCGCGCCGTCGACGAGCTGCGCGCGGCGCCGCCGTCGGGCCGGCCCCGGCTCGACGCCCGCGGCTGGGACGTCATCGGCGCCTCCTACGCCCGAGCGTTCGAGGCGGCGGCACGCACAGCGCACCCACAGGCAGCCGCCACGAATCACCCGGAGCGCGTCGAGATCGCTCGGTAGAGTGGCGGGACGTCACGGGGGGACTCCGCCGCGCGGGAAGCACCGCTGACGACGTCGAGGGATCCGAGGGACCACTGTGGAGCTTCGCCAGCTGATCGCGCTCATGAAGCGCCACTGGGTGAGTGTCGTCGTGCTCACGTTGCTCGGCGCGCTGGCGGGTCTGGCTCTGTCGCTCGCGACGCCCAAGGAGTACAGCGCCCAGAACCAGGTCCTCATCACGGTGCAGCTGGGCGACTCGATCGGCGACCTCAACCAGGGCACGTCGTACGCCGAGCGCGTGGTGGCCACGTACTCGAAGGTCGCCCGCTCCCCCGTCGTGCTCGACCCGGTGGTCGAGGAGCTCGGCCTGCCGGGCTCGGGTCGGACCCTGCGCGGAGCGGTCGCGGTGAGCACGGACCCCGCCGCGCCGATCATCACGATCACCGCGACGTGGGGTGACCCGCAGACCGCCGCCGACATCGCGAACTCCGTGGCCAAGAACCTCGCGCTCACGGTGCAGGACCTGTCGCCGACCGCCGCCGACGGCTCCCCGACCGTCCTGGTGAACTCGATCGACCCGGCCACCCCGCCGTCTCGGCCGTCCGTGCCGCACACGCGCCAGAACATCGTGCTCGGCGCCCTGCTCGGCCTGCTCCTGGGGCTCGGGTGGGCCGCGCTGCGCACCACGCTCGACGTCAAGGTCCGCACCGACGCCGACGTGGCCGCGCTGGTCCCGGTGCCCGTGCTCGCCTCCGTCGCCTCCGACCCGCTGGCCGGCGGCAAGGCGCCCGTGATCATCTCCCCCGCGTACGGCGTCCGCTCCGAGGAGTACCGGCGCCTGCGCACCAACCTGCAGTTCGTCAACGTGGCCAACCGCCCGCGGTCGATCGTCGTGACGTCCTCGCGCAGCGGGGAGGGCAAGTCCGTGACGGTCGCCAACCTGGCGGTCACCCTGGCCAGCGCGGGTGCGCGCGTGTGCCTGGTCGACGCCGACCTGCGCCGCCCGTCCGTCGCCAAGTACCTCGGGCTCGAGGGCACCGTCGGCCTGACGACGATCCTCATCGGCCGGGTCTCGCTGGACGACGCCCTGCAGCCGTACGGCGACGAGAACCTGCAGGTCCTGGCCTCGGGCCAGATCCCGCCGAACCCGTCCGAGCTGCTCGGGTCGGAGGCCATGGTCGCCCTGCTGGGCGAGCTCAAGAGCCGGTTCGACATGGTGCTGGTGGACACCGCTCCGCTGCTGCCCGTCACCGATGCCGCGATCCTGTCCACGTCCATGGACGGTGTGCTCGTCGTGGCCGGCAGCGGCATCGTCACCCGCGAGCAGCTCAAGCAGTCGATCTCGATGCTGAACGCCGTCGACGCCCACATCCTCGGCATCGTGCTCAACCGCGCCAAGCGCGGGGCGTCGTCCAGCTACACCTACACGTACCGGTCCGACGCGCGGCACACCGGGATCGAGAGCAGCCCCGCGGAGCGCCAGGCCAACGACGACGCCGCCGCGCGGGCGGCTGAGGCCGACGCCGCGGAGACGCTCTCCGCGCCTCTCGAGGCTCCCCCGGCCATCGTCGAGATCGCGCTGCCCGCCACCACCGACGAGGCCGTGGTGGACGACGCCGTGACCGCCGATGCCGACCTTCCGGCCGACGACGAGCAGGCCCTGAGCGAGCACGAGGCGGCCGAGCTCGCGGGCCTCTCCGAGCCCGACGGGACGCACGAGCGCGACGGCGGCCCGGACGACGACCACGACGACGAGCCGCCCACCAACGGCACCCCGACGTCGAAGGACGAGGCCGAGGCCGAGGCCGAGGCCGAGGCCGAGCAGACGATCGTCGCCTGACGGTCGGTCCCTCGACCGGCGGGCTAGTGCCGGGCGGCCTTCTCGCCCCGCGCCGCCGCGTGCCGCAGCAGGCCGATCACCTCGGCCACGTCGCGGCGCACCGGCCGCACGACCAGCACGACGATCGTGACGAGGACCGCGCCGGCCAGCGCGCCCGCGGCCAGCGACATCAGCCGGCCCGGGACCCAGTGGCTGACGTACCAGCTGCCCAGCGCGGCGGGCAGCGCGACGCCGAGCAGGGCGCGCACCGCGCGCATCACCAGCGGCCCGGCCACCAGGCCCGCGGAGCGGCTGGCGACGAGCAGGCCGACGATCCAGTACAGGGGCCAGACGATCACGGCGGCCCACGCGGCGCCCAGCGCGCCCTGGTACGCGCCGAAGACGATGACGGCGACCATGGCGGGCTGCGCCCAGAGGTCCAGCCGGAACTGCACGCCGGGCCGCCCGCTGGCCAGGAAGATCCAGTACGCCAGCTGGGACAGGGACCGGAACACGCCGGCGATCGCGAGCAGCGAGAGGATCGGCACGACCGCGGACCACCCCGGGCCCAGCAGCACGTCGACGATGGGCTCGGCCAGGCCGGCGACGAACGCGAGGACCGTGGCGGTGAGGTACGCGCCGGCCAGCTGCGCGCGCGACGCGGCCCGCGCGAACCGGTCCGGGTCCAGGTGCGCCTTGGACATCACCGGCAGCGCGACGCGCGTGAGCGGGCCGTTGATCTGGTTGAGCGGGACGACGGCGATCTGCTGCGCGCGGTTGTAGACGCCGAGCACCGACGGCCCCCAGAACGCGCCGAGCGCCACCGTGTCCGCGTTCTTCGACGCGTAGGAGAGCACCTGCGTCCCGAAGACCGAGAGCCCGAACCGGAAGAACCGGCGGATCGAGGCGCCGCGCTGAGGCAGGCCGGGGCGCCACCGCGTGCTGATGATGTTGACCACCAGCGCGACCAGCGCCACCGTCAGCTGCTGCGTGACGATCGCCCAGTACCCGCCGCCCAGCACCGCCACGACGATCGCCACGATCGTGCCGACGAGCTGGGCGGTGACGTCGGCGGAGGCCAGCGCGACGAACCGCAGGGCCCGCCCGAGGTCGGCCCGGTACTGCGTGTTGATGCCGGAGATCAGCAGCACCAGCGACAACGGGGGCACCACGTGGGCCAGCGTGGGCTCGTGGTAGAACGCGACGAGCAGCGGCGTGCAGGCGGCCACGACGACCGTGCAGCCCAGCCCCAGGGCGGTGTTGGCCCAGAACAGGTTGGTGCGCTCACCGGGGCTCACCGTGGGCGACTGCACCGCCGCGGACGACAGCCCGAAGTCGCGCAGGATGTCCGCGAACCCGATCGCGGCCGTGACCATGGCGACGACGCCGAAGTCGGCCGGTTCGAGCAGCCGCGCGAGCACGGCGAGGCCGACCAGCTGGAGCACGATCCGGAAGCCCTGGCCGCCGATGGACACGGCCGAGCCGCGCACGGCCGTCCTGGCCAGCGTCATCCGGTGCCCCGCACGGCGCCGCGCAGCTGCCCGCGCAACCCCTCGAGGCGGGCCC
>NZ_JBFULZ010000230.1:0-5993 GCF_054049635.1 Cellulomonas sp. P5_C6
GGCTCATGCGTCGTCCTCCGCCGTCGTGCTCGGACCGGCCCAGTGCGTCGGCAGCGGGAGCTCGTGGCCCGGGACCACGTGGGCGACGATCTCGTCGAGCACCCGGCGGACCGCGGTCTCCCCCACCCAGAGGTGCTTGGCACCGTCGACGCCGATGACCTCGGCCTGCGGGACGCGGGCGAACCGGCGGCGGGCCTCCTCGGGACGCAGGTAGTCGTCGAGCTCCGGCACGAGGACGACCAGCGGCTTGCCGAGCTCCGCCCAGGCGTCGAGGTCCGCGTCCGTGGCACKGTGCAGCGGCGGGGACAGGAGGATCGCGCCCTCGATCGACGGGTCGCGGCCGTGCATGAGCACCAGCTCCGTGCCGAACGACCAGCCGACGAGCCAGCGCTGCGGCAGGTCGTGGAACTCGGCGAACTCGATCGCGGCGTGCACGTCGTACCGCTCGGCGGCGCCGCCGTCGAACGCGCCGCCGCTGGTGCCGCGCGGGCTGGACGTGCCCCGGGTGTTGAAGCGCAGGACCGCGAGGTCCGCGAGGGCCGGCAGCCGCCACGCCGCCTTCCGGAAGACGTGCGAGTCCATGTAGCCGCCGTGCGTGGGCAGCGGGTGCAGCGTCACCAGCGTGGCGACCGGGGGCGTGGCGGCCGGCCGCGCCAGCTCGCCGACGAGCGTGAGGCCGTCGGCGGTGTGCAGCTCGACGTCCTGGCGCGCGGCCGGCAGGACCGTGAGCGAGCGGATGAGGCCGGGGTCGGTCGTGTTCGTGGTCATCGGGACGAGCCTAGGCCGCGCTCGGCGAGGGCACCCGCGAGGTCGAGCACGTCGGCCACGCCGTCGTCGGCGTTGGAGGCGCACCGCCGGGTCGCGGCCGCGAGGACAGCCGGGTGCGCGTTGGCCATCGCGAACGACGTGCCCGCCCAGCCGAGCATCGACAGGTCGTTCGGGGCGTCGCCGACCGCCCAGGCGTCGGCCGGGTCGATCCCGCGGGCCGCCGACCAGTCGGCCAGGGTCGCGGCCTTCGTGATCCCCGGGCCGGAGATCTCCCCCAGGCCGACCGCACCCGAGTCGGCCACCACCCCGAGGTCGCCGACGACCGCCGCCAGCTCGGTGGCGAAGTCGTCGGTGGTGGGCCGGGTGCTGCGGACCAGCAGCTTGTACGTCGACGGCCCGAGCACGTCCTCGATACGGTCCGCCGTCGGGCTCCCCTCCGGTACGTGGTGCGTGGAGCGGAACCGGGTCTCGTGCGCGAAGCCGGCGCCGCTCTCCGCCGCGAGGTGCACGTGCTCCGGGCCTCCCCAGGCGGCTCGGACCCGGTCCGCGATGCCGCCGACCCGTGCCGGGTCCATCCCGCGCTCCGCGAGCACCTTCCCGGTGCCGACCTCGAGCACGGCGGCGCCGTTGGCGCAGATGGCGATGCCGTGCCCGGCGACGTGCGGCGCGAGGTCGCGCAGCCAGCGGGGCGGCCGCGCCGTCACGAACACGACCTCGATCCCGGCGTCGGCGGCCCGGACCAGCGCGCGGGCCGTGCGCTCCGACAGCGAGCCGTCGGGACGCAGGAGGGTGCCGTCGAGATCGGTCGCGAGAAGCCGCGGCGCGCGCGTCTCGGTCATCGGCGGGTGGGTCCGCGGCGGGCGCGGGCCTGCCAGCACGACGTGTGCCAGTGCCGGCGGTCGTCGAGGGCCTCGCCGAACAGGCCGTCCGTGCGCCAGGCGACGACGTGGGCGGTCCCGGCCGTCACCAGCTGGTCGCAGCCCGGGCAACGGAACGCGCGGTCGGACCCGCGGACCTGCTGGACCACCCACTCGCCGTCGGGGGCGGTCTCCGAGCGGCGGCCGCCGGTGGCCCGGTCGAGGTCGAGCTCGACGTGCTCGGCGCCGTACGGCCGCTTCGTCGATCGTCGTCCCACGTCACCATCCTCCCCCACCGCGACGGGACGTCCGCACTCGTGGGGGCCCTGGGCTCCCCGAGTGCGGACGTTGCGCGTGGCGGTGGGCGGGACGTCCGAGCACATAGGCGTTGGGGCAGCTAGATGCTCGGACGTTGCGGAGCAGGAGCGGCAACGTCCGCACTCGAGGGGGTCGGGACCCGACCGAGCTCGGACGTTGTGGGGTGGGAACGACGACGTCCGCGCTCCCGAGGGGGCGCGGACGTCGTGGACGTGCGTCAGAGGGCGGCCGACTCCGGGGTCGGGATCGCGTTGGTGCGCAGGAGCTCGCGGTACCAGAGGCCGGAGTCCTTGACCGTCCGCTCGAGGGAGTCGTAGTCGACGCGGACGACGCCGAAGCGGCGGTCGTACCCGTAGGACCACTCGAAGTTGTCCATCAGGGACCACACGAAGTAGCCGCGCACGTCGGCGCCACGCTCGATGGCCTCGCCGACGGCGTCGATGTGGTCGTGCAGGTAGGCCACGCGGTCGGCGTCGTGCACCCGGCCGTCCTCGCTGACCTCGTCGTAGAAGGCGGCGCCGTTCTCGGTGATGGCCATGGGGATGCGCGGGTAGCGGTCGTGGATCTCGAGCAGCAGGTCGACCAGGCCCTGGGGCTCGATGTTCCAGCCCATCGCGGTGTGCGGGCCGGGCTGCGGGAGGAACTCCACGTTGCCGGCGCCGACCCACGGGCTGTTCTCCGACGAGCGGTGGCCGTCCGGGCCCGGGGTGCCGTCGCCGCCGGCGGGCGTGCCGTGCTGGACGCGACCGGTCGAGTAGTAGTTGATGCCCAGCAGCGCCAGCGGCACCTGGATCAGGTCGAGGTCGCCGTCGAGGACGAAGGACCAGTCGCTGATGTGCTCGGTGTCCGCGAAGACCTGCTTGGGGTACTCGCCGTCGAGCATCGGGCCGAGGAACACCTCGTTGGCGATGGTGTCGATCCGGCGCTTGGCCTCGACGTCCTCGGGGGCGTCCGACGCCGCGCGGGTGACGTGCAGGTTGAGGGTCACCGAGATCGGCGTGTCCTGCCCGAGCACGTCCTTGATCGCGCGACCGGCCAGGCCGTGCGCGAGGTTGAGGTGGTGCACGGCCGCGAGGGCCGACGCGTCGTCGGTGACGCCGGGGGCGTGCACGCCGGAGGCGTAGCCGAGGAACGCGGAGCACCACGGCTCGTTCAGCGTGGTCCACAGGTGGATGCGGTCACCGAGCACCTCGGCGAGCTTGCGCGCGTACTTCTCGAAGTTGAGGGCCGTCCGGCGGTTGGCCCAGCCGCCCTCGTCCTCGAGCGGCTGCGGGAGGTCCCAGTGGTACAGCGTGGCGACGGGCTTGATGCCGGCGGCGATCAGCCGGTCGGCGAGGTCGACGTAGAAGTCGAGGCCGGCCTGGTTGAACTCGCCGGAGCCGGTGGGCTGCACGCGGGGCCACGCGATGGAGAAGCGGTAGGCCTGCAGGCCCAGGTCCTGCATGATCGCGACGTCCTGCGGCACGCGGTGGTAGTGGTCCGCCGCGACGTCACCCGTGTCGCCGTCGAGCACCTTGCCGGGCGTGCGGGAGAACGTGTCCCAGATGGACGGCAGGCGTCCGTCCTCGTCGAACGCACCCTCGATCTGGTACGACGCGGTGGCCGACCCCCAGAGGAAGTCGGCGGGGAACTGGCGTCCGGAGGGGCGCGTGGTCGTCATGTGCGGGTCCTTCAGGTCGAACGGACTGGTGCGGGCGGCGGCTGCGGGTCGACGCAGCGGGTCTGCAGGGGCTGGGCGGCGGGCGACGAGCGGCGTCCGTGCCGCGCTGCCACACACCTCGCCCCGTTTGTCGAAACGATACGATACACGCCGTGGGAACGCTCCCGCCACCCCGGCTGCGCCTAGGTTGACGGGCGCCCTCAGAGCGCGAGCTCGACCGCGGCCTGCCCCGCAGTCGCGCGTGCGGCAGGCCCGTCGAGACCGACCTGCACGTTCCACGGAGCCGTCGCTCCCCGGGCCTCGACGCGTACGGTGCCGCCATCGCGCCGCACGACGAACGTGACCGGGTCGGTCCCGTCCGGCGCCGGCACGGTGACGACGGAGCGGTACCCGTCGGCGACCTCGAACAGCCGCAGCGTGACGCCGTCGGCCCAGTCGTAGTCCGGCCGGTCCGTGCGCGCACCGACCGGCAGGACCGCACCGGGCCGCACGTAGACGGGCAGCGACGAGAAGCCGTGCTGCTCGCGGACCCAGCGCGGGCCGGTGACCTGCGCGCCGGTCAGCAGCGAGGTCCAGACGCCCTCCGGCACGTAGACGTCGACCTGCCCGTCCGCGGAGAAGACCGGCGCGACGAGCACGTCCTCGCCGAGCATGTACTGCGTGTCGACGGTGGCCGCGCCCGGGTCGTCCGGGAACTCGAGCACCATCGGCCGCATCACCGGCAGGCCCTGCTCGTGCGCGTCGGCACCCAGGCGGCCGAGGTACGGCATGAGCGCGAGCTTGAGCTCGGTGAACGTGCGGGTGACGTCGACGGCCTCCTCGTCGAAGGCCCACGGCACGCGGTACGAGTTCGAGCCGTGCAGCCGGCTGTGCGACGAGAGCAGCCCGAACGGCAGCCAGCGCTTGAACACGGCGGTGTCCGGCGTGCCCTCGAACCCGCCGATGTCGTGGCTCCAGTAGCCGAAGCCCGACGACGAGAGCGACAGGCCACCGCGCAGCGACTCCGCCATCGAGACGAAGGTCGACTCGCAGTCGCCGCCCCAGTGGACGGGGAACTGCTGGCCGCCGGCCGTCGCCGACCGCGCGAACAGCACGGCCTCCCCCTTGCCGCGCTCGGCCTCGAGCAGGTCGAACACCGCGCGGTTGTACTGGTGCGTGTAGTAGTTGTGCATGCGCTCGGGGTCGGACCCGTCGTGCCACACCACGTCGGTGGGGATCCGCTCGCCGAAGTCGGTCTTGAACGCGTCGACGCCCTGACCGAGCAGCCGCCGCAGGTGCCCCTGGTACCAGGCGACCGCGTCGGGGTTGGTGAAGTCGACCAGGGCCATGCCGGCCTGCCACTGGTCCGTCTGCCAGACCGAGCCGTCGGCGCGCTTCACCAGGAAGCCGCCCGCGCGCCCCTCCTCGAACAGGCTCGAGCGCTGCGCGATGTAGGGGTTGATCCACACGCAGACCTTGAGCCCCTTGGCGTGCAGCCGGGACAGCAGCCCCTCCGGGTCCGGGAACGTCGCCGGGTCCCACGTGAAGTCCGTCCAGTGGAACGCGCGCATCCAGAAGCAGTCGAAGTGGAAGACGCTCAGCGGCAGCCCGCGCTCGGCCATGCCGTCGACGAACGACATCACGGTCGCCTCGTCGTACTGCGTGGTGAACGACGTCGACAGCCACAGCCCGTACGACCAGGCCGGCACCCGCGCCGGGCGGCCGGTCAGCGCGGTGTAGCGGCGCAGCACGTCCTTGGGCGTCGGTCCGTGGATCACGTAGTACTGCAGSGACTCGCCCGGCACGGAGAACTGCGTSCGGGACACSGCCTCGGAGCCGACCTCGAACGAGACGTGCCCGGGGTGGTCGACGAAGACGCCGTAGCCCGCGTCGGACAGGTAGAACGGGACGTTCTTGTACGCCTGCTCGCTCGCGGTGCCGCCGTCCTCGTTCCAGATGTCGACCGTCTGGCCGTTCTTCACGAAGGCGCCGAACCGCTCGCCGAGGCCGTAGACGTGCTCACGCACGCCGAGGCCGAGCTGCTCGTGGACGTACGAGTCGCCCTTCGCATCCGTCGCGATGCCGACCGACCGGGCGCCCGACGAGGTGAGCACCCGCCCCGCCGCCTCGAACTCGACGTCCCACTCCCCTGCCGTGGACACGCGGGCCGTGAGGTCGCCCGACCGGAAGGTCGCCACGCCGTCGGCGTCGGCTCCCGTGACCTTGACGTCGGCCGTGGACTCGGCGACGTCGAACCACGGCCCACGGTCAACGCCGCCGCTGTGGTGCTCGACCCGGACCCGGACGACGTCGGGCATGGGGCTGGTGAACGTCACGGAGACCGTCGGACGGTTCAGGGTGTCGCCGCGCCGTGCGATCGCCTTGGTCGCCGCGTGCACGGTGAGCACCTG
>NZ_JBFULZ010000231.1:0-5973 GCF_054049635.1 Cellulomonas sp. P5_C6
CGGACGACGACGCGGCGCCGGGGGAGCCCCGGCAGCTGGCCGGCGGGCTCACGGTGGCGGAGGTGTCGACGCCCACCGGGGCGTTCCGGGCCTCGGGCGGGAGCTCGGTCCAGGTGCTGGTCCCCACGGACGTCCTGCCGGTGATCCTGACCGCCCTCGCCGCCGACGGCACCGTCGACGTGGTGCCCGTCCCGGGTACGGGAGGCTGACGTGACGTTCGGGGTGCTGTGCGCCGTGCAGGGCCCGGCCGAGTCGATCATCGTGCAGGCCGTCGAGCGGACCGGAGGCCGGCTGAGCGTGACCCGCCGCTGCGCCGACCTCACCGAGCTGCTCGCGGCGGCCGAGGCCGGGCTCGGCAGGCTGGCGGTGGTCTCGGGGGACCTCGACCTCCTCGACCGCGAGGCCGTCGAGCTCCTGCACCGTTCGGGGGTCCGCGTGGTCGGGATCGGCGACGCGGCACGCCCGTGGCTCGGCGAGCGGCTCGCTGCGCTGGGCGCCGATGTCGTGGCCGTGGCGCCGCACGACGACGACTCTGCCCAGGCGATGCTGCGCGACGCGCTCGCGGTCCTCGGCAGCGCGCCCGACGACGGGACACCGGCACCGGCGTTCCCCGACGAGCAGACCGTCCGACGTCCCGCATGCGGGCTGGTCGTGGCGGTGTGGGGTCCGACGGGCGCGCCGGGCCGGACGACCGTCGCGGTGAACCTGGCCGCCGAGCTGGCGGCCGCGGGTCGCCGGACGCTGCTGGTCGACGCCGACACGTACGGCGGGTGCGTCGCGCAGGTGGTCGGCATGCTCGACGAGGCACCGGGCCTCGCGGCGGCGGCCCGCGCGGCGGGTCAGGGGACGCTCGACCTGACCACGCTGGCCCGGCTGACCCCGACGATCGCCTCCGACCTGCGGGTGCTCTCGGGCATCTCGCGGGCGGACCGCTGGCCCGAGCTCCCGTCGTCGTCGCTCGACGCGGTCTGGTCGGTCGCGCGCGGGCTCGCGCAGTGGACGGTGGTCGACTGCGGCTTCTGCCTCGAGCAGGACGAGGTGCTGAGCTACGACACGAGGGCTCCGCGCCGCAACGCGGCCACGCTGAGCGCCCTCGAAGCCGCGGACGTCGTCGTGGTGGTCGGCGCGGCGGACCCGGTGGGGATCCAGCGGCTCGTGCGGGGTCTGGGGGAGCTGTCCGACCTCGGGCTCGGCGGGACGCGGCTGGTGCTGGTCAACCGCGTCCGGGCGACCGTCGCGGGTCCCAAGCCGGCCGAGGCCGTGGGTCGGGCCCTCGCGCGGTACGCGGGGGTCACGGACGCGCTCCTCGTGCCCGAGGACCGCGCGGCCGTGGACACGGCGCTGCTCGAGGCGCGCACGCTGCGTGAGGTCGCACCGGGGTCGCCCGTCCGCCGTGCGCTTGCCGGCGTGGCAGCCCGCGTCGACGCGCTCCTGGTGGGGGAGCCCGCGCGCGTCTGACCGGCCGGGCGACGTCGCGGGCGGCACACTGGCCACGTGCGCATCTATCTCCCGGCCTCGCTGGACCAGCTCGACCCCGCCGCAGGACCGCTGTCGGCGCGCCGCGCGCACGCCGTGACGCCGGCCCTGCGCGCGCTGTTCCCCGATGAGGACGACGAGGGTCTGGAGTTCGCGGCGCAGCTCGCGGCGGCCGACGACTCGCTCGAGCACCTCGCGACGCATCGGGACGCGCCGCAGCTGCGCCTGGTCGTGTCCGTCGACGTCGCGGACTCGGACATCGAGCCGGTGACCGACGACGAGGACGTGCCGAGCGCGATCGAGCTGGTGCGGTCGGTCGAGCAGTCCGACGTCATCTGCGTGCAYGTCGACGAGCCGGGTGCGGCGTCCGACGTCGTGCTCGCGGCCGGTGGGGACGAGGCCGCCGTCGACCGCCTCGACGAGCGTGACCTGCTCTGGTACGACGCATCCGAGCTGGCGGGCATCCCGCGCTGATCCGGTCCGTCCGTGGCCTTCGTCACGAACGGGCCCCAGCGGCGGAGCCAGTTGGACCCGGCCCCGACGCTCGGGTAGTGTTCACCGCCGGTACGACGTCCGGATGCACGAAGGTCCGCCCCGCCAGGCGACTCTCGAGCTCCGGGGGTCATACCCCCATGGGGTATGGTGTAATTGGCAGCACGACTGATTCTGGTTCAGTTAGTCTAGGTTCGAGTCCTGGTACCCCAGCGCGAGCACCGCTGGTCCGACCTCCTCGGAGGATCGGGTAGAGTGTTCACTCGCAAGCGAGGCCCCCGGGCCTCGCAGCGTATAGGCCCCCGTTGTGTAGCGGCCTAGCACGCCGCCCTCTCACGGCGGTAGCGCCGGTTCGAATCCGGTCGGGGGTACGTACACGAAGGCCCGGTCACCACGGTGACCGGGCCTTCTGCGTTCCTGGATCAGTGCTGCCCGGGCGGGCCGTGGCTCGACGTCGGCAGCACGGCGACGACGATCGAGCCGATCACCGCCGCGAGGGCGCCGATGAAGAGGCCGTTGATGACGGCGTCGACCGCGCTGCCCCCGCCCAGCAGGGCGAGGACCGCGCCGACGACGAGCCCGACGACGAAGCAGATGACGGCCACGCGACGGCGCAGGCGGCGTCGCGCGGCGGCGGCACCCCGCACGGCCATCAGTCGGCCGTGCGGCGCAGGACCTCGGTCAGCCGGTTGGCCGCCGAGACGACCGCGGCGGCGTGCAGCCGGCCCGGCTGCCGGGAGAGCCGCTCGAGCGGTCCGGACACGGACACGGCGGCGACGATCCGGCCCGACGGCCCGCGCACGGGGGCGGACACCGACGCGACGCCGACCTCGCGCTCCGAGACCGACTGCGCCCAGCCGCGGCGACGGACGCCGGAGAGGATCGTGGCCGTGAACTTGGCGCCCTGCAGGCCGCGGTGCAGGCGGTCCGGCTCCTCCCACGCGAGCAGGATCTGCGCCGCGGAGCCCGCATGCATCGTCAGCGTGGCGCCGACCGGGATCGAGTCGCGCAGGCCGATGGGCCGCTCGGCCGCGGCGACGCAGATGCGCTGGTCGCCCTGGCGCCGGTACAGCTGCGCGCTCTCGCCGGTGTGGTCGCGCAGCGCGGCCAGCACGGGGCCGGCGGCGGCGAGCAGGCGGTCCTCGCCGGCGGCCGTCGCGAGCTCCGAGAGGCGTGGTCCGAGCACGAACCGACCCTGCATGTCGCGGGCGACCAGTCGGTGGTGCTCGAGCGCCACGGCCAGCCGGTGGGCCGTCGGGCGAGCAAGATGGGTGGCGGTGACGAGCTGTGCGAGGGTGGCCGGTCCCGCCTCGAGAGCGCTGAGAACGGACGCGGCCTTGTCCAGCACGCCGACTCCGCTAGAGTTGTCCATAGGTCGATATTGGCGTCTCGAAGGCTGAGATGCAAGTACGACGGCAGACGAGCCGGGAAAACCACACTCCTGGCCGAGAGAACGAACGAGAGAACGGACCGAGAAGATGGCCGGCACGTTGGCGGAGAAGGTCTGGGACGCGCACGTCGTGCGACGGGGCACGGACGGCGCCCCTGACCTCCTCTACATCGACCTCCACCTCGTGCACGAGGTGACGAGCCCGCAGGCGTTCGAGGGCCTGCGCCTCGCGGGTCGCCCGGTCCGCCGCCCGGACCTGACGCTGGCGACCGAGGACCACAACACCCCCACGCTCGACATCGACCGGCCGATCGCCGACGAGACGAGCCGCACGCAGATCCAGACGCTGCGCAACAACGCCGCCGAGTTCGGCGTCCGCATCCACTCGCTCGGCGACGCCGACCAGGGGATCGTCCACCAGGTGGGACCGCAGCTGGGCCTGACGCAGCCGGGCCTGACCGTCGTCTGCGGCGACTCGCACACCTCGACGCACGGCGCGTTCGGCGCCCTCGCGTTCGGCATCGGCACCAGCGAGGTCGAGCACGTGCTGGCCACGCAGACGCTGCCGCTGGCCCCGTTCAAGACGATGGCCATCACGGTCGACGGCGAGCTGCCCGCGGGCGCCACCAGCAAGGACATCATCCTGGCGATCATCGCCAAGATCGGCACCGGCGGTGGTCAGGGCTACGTGCTCGAGTACCGCGGCGAGGCCATCCGCGCGCTGTCGATGGAAGSCCGCATGACSGTCTGCAACATGTCGATCGAGGCCGGCGCCCGCGCGGGCATGATCGCGCCCGACCAGACCACGTTCGACTACCTCCAGGGCCGCCCGCACGCGCCGGAGGGTGCCGACTGGGACGCCGCGGTGGCGTACTGGAGCACGCTGAGGACCGACGACGACGCCGAGTTCGACGTCGAGGTCGTGCTCAAGGCGGAGGACCTCGAGCCGTTCGTCACGTGGGGCACCAACCCGGGGCAGGGCCTGCCGCTGTCGGGCTCGGTACCGGTGCCGGAGGAGATCGCCGACGCCGACGAGCGCGGCGCCGCCGAGCGGGCCATCGAGTACATGGGCCTGACGCCCGGCCAGCCGCTGCGCGAGATCAAGGTCGACACGGTCTTCATCGGCTCGTGCACCAACGGCCGCATCGAGGACCTGCGCTCCGTCGCCAAGGTCGTCCAGGGCAAGCACAAGGCCGAGGACGTCCGCGTCCTGGTGGTGCCCGCGTCGGCTCGCGTGCGCCTGCAGGCCGAGGCCGAGGGGCTCGACAAGATCTTCCTCGACTTCGGTGCGGAGTGGCGCAACGCCGGCTGCTCCATGTGTCTGGGCATGAACCCCGACCAGCTCGCCCCGGGGGAGCGCTCGGCGTCGACGTCGAACCGCAACTTCGAGGGTCGACAGGGCAAGGGCGGCCGCACGCACCTGGTCTCGCCGCTCGTCGCGGCCGCGACCGCTATCCGCGGCACGCTCTCGTCGTACGCCGACCTCGCCACGGGGGCACCCACTCCCGACGGCAGCCCCCTCACCGACCTCCAGACGGTCTGACCGCGGAACTCGGGAACCGAGAAAGAGACACAGCCATGGAGAAGTTCAGCCAGCACACCGGCGTCGGCGTCCCGCTGCGGCGCAGCAACGTGGACACCGACCAGATCATCCCGGCCGTCTACCTCAAGCGCGTGACGCGCACGGGGTTCGAGGACGCGCTGTTCGCCGCCTGGCGCGGTGACCCGGCGTTCATCCTCAACCAGGACGCCTACAGGTCCGGCTCGGTGCTCGTCGCCGGTCCCGACTTCGGCACCGGCTCGTCGCGCGAGCACGCCGTCTGGGCGCTCAAGGACTACGGCTTCAAGGTCGTCATCTCGAACCGCTTCGCGGACATCTTCCGCGGCAACTCCGGCAAGCAGGGGCTGCTCGCGGCCCAGGCGTCGCAGGAGGACATCGAGCTGATCTGGAAGATCCTCGAGACCCGTCCGGGCACCGAGGTCACGGTCGACCTCGAGTCGAAGACGATCACGTGCGACGACGTCGTGGTGCCGTTCCAGGTCGACGACTACACGCGCTGGCGCCTGATGGAGGGTCTCGACGACATCGGGCTCACGCTCGAGCACGCCGACGAGATCTCGGACTTCGAGGCCCGTCGCGAGGCGTGGCGTCCGGCGACGCTGCCGGCCAAGCACCTGCCGCCCGTCGAGATCGTGGCCGCCCGGCCGGCCGGCGTGCCGGTCGAGATCGGCCGCCGCCCCTTGACGTCGGTCCGGCGGGTCTCCTCGCAGGGGACCCGCCGGACGGCCGCAGTCGATACCGTGTCTGCGGGCCACGGCGCACCGGAGCGCCGGCCGAGAGAGGACGACCATGCCGGGCAAGTCGCAGATCGCTGACCGGATCGCCGCTCGGGGGGCGACCAAGACCGCCGCGCTCGCCGCCGTCGAGGCGGTGCTCGACGAGATCACGTCGGCCCTCGCCGCCGGGGAGCGGGTGACGCTGACCGGGTTCGGCACGTTCGAGGCCGCCGGCCGCGCGGCCCGCACGGCACGCAACCCCCGCACGGGGGAGACGCTCGAGGTGGCGGCGACGACCGTCGCCCGGTTCCACCCCGGCGCCGGCCTGCGGGCACGGG
>NZ_JBFULZ010000232.1:0-5946 GCF_054049635.1 Cellulomonas sp. P5_C6
GCCCGGTGTGCGGCGCGACCGTGCACGAGCGCCGCGGTGGCCGCGAGCGCGGCCGCCAGCGACGGGTCGTCGTGGACGGCGTCGACACGGCCCGCCAGCAGCGCCCCGAGCAGGCCGGCGARCACGTCCCCCGCGCCCGCCGTCGACAGCCAGGCGGGGGCGTCGGCCTGCGCGTACGCGGCGCCCTGCGCGCCTGCGACCACCGTCACCGGCCCCTTGAGCAGCACGGTCGCCCCCGTGAGCTCGTGCGCGCGCCGGGCCCAGCGCAGCGGCTCCGCCTCGACCTGCGGCCGCTCGACCTGGTCGCCGCGCGCGCTCAGCAGCCGGGCGAGCTCGCCCGCGTGCGGGGTGATCACCGCGTGCGGGCCGATGTGCGGGGGCAGCAGCTCGAGCGCGCCGGCGTCGACCACGGCGGCCTCCCCGCGCGAGAGCACGTGCTCGAACGCGTACCCGATGCGCCGCCGCTGCCCCGCGTCGTCCGGCGAGACCCCCGGCCCGAACACCCACGCCTGCACCCGGCCGTTGCCGACGACGACCTCCGGGTGCGCCGCCGCGACCGCGTCGCCGACGTCCCCGAGGTACCGGACCATGCCGACGCCGGCCCGCACGGCGGCGCTGGTGGTCAGCACGGCCGCCCCCTGGTAGGCCCGCGATCCCGCGACCACACCGACGACGCCCCGGGTGTACTTGTGCGCGTCCGGCGCGGGCACCGGCCAGAGGTCGCGGACGTCGGACGGCTCGAGGCGGACGACACCCGGCGCTCCCTCGGGCTCGAGCCCGAGCTCGACCAGCTCGACCCGGCCGGCGGTGCGCGGCGCCAGCAGCAGGCCGGGCTTCAGCGCTCCGAACGTCACCGTGAGGTCGGCGTCGAGCACCACCCCGTCGGTCCGGCCGTCGTCGACGCCGAGCCCCGAGGGGACGTCGACGGCCACGACGTACGGCCGCCCGAGCGCGAGCAGCCCGGCGACCAGCTCCGCCGCCGGACCGCGGAGACCCGACCCGTCGGCGCCGATGCCCAGCAGCCCGTCGAGCACGAGGTCCGCGCCGGCCGCGAGCGCCGCCGAGCCGTCATCCACCGGCTCCGCCCGGCCGCCGGAGGCCCGCAACGCGGCCAGGCCCCCCTCGTGCGCCCGTGCCGACGTCAGGACGGCGAGCACCTGCACCCCGCGGCGGGCCAGCAGCGCGCTTGCGTACAGGGCGTCGCCCCCGTTGTTGCCCGAGCCGGCCAGCACCACGACGCGCGCGCCCGCCACCCGACCGCGCAGGCCGACGAGAGCGGCGGCCACGTGCACGTGCAGCGCGAACGCCGCACGGTCCATGAGCGGCTCACCGGCGGCCAGCAACGGCTGCTCGGCAGCTCTCACCTGCGCGGAGGTCCAGGTCTGCTGCACGCGTCCCATCCTGGTGGGTCGCCGGGGCGCATGCCCACCCTCGCACCGGCTGGATCGATTCGACCGACGTCCGGCAGCACGGCCGCGGCGCAGGTAACGTGCCGGTCATGCGCTTCGGACTCTTCATCCCTCAGGGCTGGCGGCAGGACCTCACCGGCATCGACCCGCGCGAGCACTGGCAGACCATGAACGGGCTGGCCACGCACGCCGACGAGGGCGACGCCTACGACTCCATCTGGGTCTACGACCACTTCCACGCGGTGCCCGAGCCCAACGGCGAGGCCACCCACGAGGCATGGAGCCTGATCAGCGCGTTCGCGGCGTCGACCAGCCGCGTCCGCCTCGGCCAGATGTGCACCTGCATGGCGTACCGCAACCCCGCCTACCTGGCCAAGGTGGCGACGACGGCCGACATCATCTCGGGCGGCCGCGTCGAGATGGGCATCGGCGCCGGCTGGTACGAGCACGAGTGGCTGGCCTACGGGTACGGCTTCCCGTCGGCCGGCACCCGGATCGCGATGCTCGACGAGGGCGTGCAGATCTTCAAGCAGATGTGGACCAACGGCACCGCGACCCTCGACGGCGAGCACTACAAGGTCTCGGGCGCGCAGCTGTCACCGCTCCCCCTGCAGGTCGACGGGCCGCCGCTGTGGATCGCCGGCGGCGGCGAGAAGAAGACCCTGCGCATCGCCGCCGAGCACGCGTCGTACACCAACTTCGACGGCTCACCGGAGGGATTCGCGCACAAGTCGCAGATCCTGCGCGGCCACTGCGACGCCATCGGCCGGCCGTTCGAGGAGATCACCCGGTCGTCGAACTACAACGTGGTCATCGGGTCGACGGAGGCCGAGGTCGACGACCGGATCGCCTGGATCGAGGAGCACTACAGCAACACGGTGCCCGCCAAGGCCGCCCAGGAGGCGGAGAACTTCCGCAACGGCCCGCTCGTCGGCACGCCGGAGCAGATCGTCGAGAAGCTGCAGGCCCTCGAGAAGCTGGGCATGACGTACGCGATCACGTACTTCGCCGAGGCCGCCTACGACCGCTCGGGCATCGAGCTCTTCGAGAACGAGGTGGTCCCCGCGCTGCGCTGAGGCGTCAGTCGCGCTCGGCGATCACCACGGCCGACGCGATGCCGGCGTCGTGGGAGATCGACAGGTGGAACCGGTCCACGCCGAGCGCCTCGGCCACGGCGGCGACGGTCCCGACGACCTCCACGACCGGCTGCGCCCCGAGCACCCGGCGGACGGTCGCGTCCTGCCAGCTCATGCCGCCCGGAGCCCCCAGCGCCTTGGCGATGGCCTCCTTGGCGGCGAACCGGGCCGCCAGCGACGTCTCCGGCATCGCCCGCTCCTCCGGGGTGAACAGCCGCTCGCGCAGCGCGGGGACGCGGTGCAGCGTCTCGACGAACCGGGCGACGTCGACGACGTCGATGCCCACCCCGACGATCACTCGACCGTGACGGACTTGGCCAGGTTGCGCGGCTGGTCCACGTCGAGCCCCTTCGCGGTGGCCAGCTCGCACGCGAACACCTGCAGGGGCACCACGGCCAGCAGCGGGGCCAGCAGCGTGGGCGACCGGKGCACGTAGAACACCTCGTCGGCGTACGGCAGCACGTCGACGTCGCCGTCCTCCGCGATCACGAGGGTCCGGGCGCCACGGGCGCGGATCTCCTGGATGTTCGAGACCACCTTCGAGTGCAGCGAGTCCCGCCCGCGCGGCGAGGGGACGACGACGAACACCGGCTGCCCCTCCTCGATCAACGCGATCGGGCCGTGCTTGAGCTCACCGGCGGCGAACCCCTCGGCGTGGATGTAGGCGAGCTCCTTGAGCTTGAGCGCACCCTCCATCGCCACCGGGAACCCGACGTGCCGTCCCAGGAACAGGACGGACTTCGTGTCCACCATCGACCGCGCGGTCTCGCGCACCCGGTCGGACCGGTCGAGCACCTGCTGGATCTTGTCGGGCATGGCCCGCAGCTCCGTGAGGATCGCGGCGACCTCGTCGGCGTACTTGTTGCCGCGCAGCTGCGCCAGGTAGAGCCCGAGCAGGTAGGCGGCGGTGATCTGCGCCAGGAACGCCTTGGTGGACGCGACGGCGATCTCCGGGCCGGCGTGCGTGTAGAGCACGGCGTCGGCCTCGCGCGGGATGGTCGAGCCGTGCGTGTTCACCAGGGCCAGCACCTTGGCGCCCTGCTCGCGCGCGTGCCGGACCGCCATGAGCGTGTCCATCGTCTCGCCGGACTGGGACACCGCGACCACCAGGGTCCGCTCGTTCACCACCGGGTCGCGGTACCGGAACTCGTGCGCCAGCTCGACCTCGACGGGGATGCGGCACCAGTGCTCGATCGCGTACTTGGCCACGTGCCCCGCGTAGGCGGCGGTCCCGCAGGCGACGACGACGATCTTGTCGACGGCCCGCAGCACCGACTCGTCGATCCGCACCTCGTCGAGCACCAGGCGCCCGCGGGCGTCGGTCCGGCCCAGCAGGGTGTCCGCGACGGCCTGCGGCTGGTCGTGGATCTCCTTGTCCATGAACGACGCGAACCCGCCCTTCTCGGCGGCGGCGGCGTCCCAGTCGACCGTGTACCGGCGCGCCTGGGCGGGCTGCCCGTCGAAGTCGGTGACCGTCACGGCGTCGGGGGTGATGGTCACCACCTGGTCCTGGCCGAGCTCGAGCGCCTCGCGCGTGTGCGAGATGAACGCCGCGACGTCGGACCCCAGGAAGTTCTCGCCCTCGCCGATGCCGACGACCAGCGGCGAGTCGTGCCGGGCGCCGACGACCGTGTCGGGGGCGTCCTCGTGCACGGCCAGCAGCGTGAAGGTCCCGTGCAGCGTGCGCGCCACCGCGGTCATCGCCGCCGTCAGGTCACCCGTGCCCTCGTACGCCCGCGCGATGAGCTGGGCGGCCACCTCGGTGTCGGTCTCCGAGAGGAACTCGACGCCCTCGGACACCAGCTCGGCCTTGAGACCGGCGAAGTTCTCGACGATGCCGTTGTGGATCACCGCGAGCTTGCCGGCGACGTGCGGGTGGGCGTTGACGTCCGTGGGTCCGCCGTGGGTGGCCCAGCGGGTGTGCCCGATCGCCGCCGTCGACTCGGGCAGCGGGCGCAGGTCCAGCTCCTCGACCAGGTTGGCCAGCTTGCCGGCCTTCTTGGCGGTGGCCAGCCGGCCCTCGGGGCTGACCAGCGCGACGCCCGCCGAGTCGTACCCGCGGTACTCCAGGCGCCGCAGGCCCTCCAGCACCACGTCCAGGGGGCGATCGCTGGCTACCTGGCTACCGACGTAACCGACGATTCCACACATGGCGGGGAGTCTACCGGGGGGCGTGGACGGCCCCCGCGCCCGACCTCGGGCACAATCGACCACGTGCCACCGTCGCTGACCCCGGCCACGCCCTACGTCGACCTGGATCGCGACGCCTGGACGCGGCTCTCCGCCTCCACGCCGCTCCCGCTCACCGACGCCGACGTCGAGCGCCTGGCGGGCCTCGGGGACCCGATCGACCTCGCCGAGGTCGACGCCATCTACCGCCCGATCTCCCGGCTGCTCGACCTCCACATCGAGGCCACCCGGGGGCTGCACGCGGCGTCGAGCACGTTCCTGCGCGAAGACGTCGGCGGCACCCCGTTCGTCATCGGGGTGGCCGGCTCCGTGGCGGTCGGCAAGTCCACCACCGCCCGCCTGCTGCGCGAGCTGCTCGCCCGCTGGCCCGCCACGCCGCGCGTCCAGCTGGTCACCACCGACGGCTTCCTCTACCCCAACGCCGAGCTCGAGCGCCGCGGGCTGATGGAGCGCAAGGGCTTCCCCGAGTCCTACGACCGGCGTGCGCTGCTGCGCTTCGTGTCCAAGGTCAAGGCCGGCCGCCCCGAGGTCCGCGTCCCGGTGTACGACCACCTGACCTACGACATCCTGCCGGGCCGCGAGGTCGTGGTGAACCGGCCGGACGTCCTCATCGTCGAGGGCCTCAACGTGCTCCAGCCGGCCCGCCCGACCGCCGAGGGGACGTCGAACCTCGCCGTCAGCGACTTCTTCGACTTCTCCATCTACGTCGACGCGCGGACCAGCGACGTGCGCCGGTGGTACGTCGACCGGTTCCTCGCGCTGCGCGAGACGGCCTTCGCGCGCCCGGAGTCGTTCTTCCACCGCTTCGCGGCGCTCACCGACGACGAGGCCGTGGAGCGCGCGGAACGGATCTGGGACTCGATCAACGAGCCGAACCTCGTGCAGAACATCCTGCCGACGCGCAGCCGGGCCACCCTCGTGCTCACCAAGGGCCGGGACCACTCCGTCGAACGGGTCCGGCTCCGCAAGCTGTAGGGCTCAGGGCCGGCCAGCGTTCAGGGCGTTGCGGTCGCTTCCGCGGGCGCCAGCAGGCGGACCGGGTACTGCTCGCTGTCGGTCTCCTCGAGCGCGTCGAGGGCGGTCGAGACGGCCTCCTGCGGGCCTCCACACCGGTCGGTGGGCCACACGGGCCGGATCGCGCGGCCGAGGGCGTCGACGAGCCACAGGGCCGGCGCGACCACCGACGCGCTGCTGCACGTGCCACCCCGCTG
>NZ_JBFULZ010000233.1:0-5851 GCF_054049635.1 Cellulomonas sp. P5_C6
GCCGGCGCGCCCACGTCGGCCTCCGGCCAGCGTCGCCGTCGTGGCGGCAGCGGCCGCGGCAGCAGCGGCGGCGGCTCCGGCGCGTCGAGCTCGGGCGGCCCCCGCGTCGTCTACTCGCGCGGCTGACGTCCCCGCAGATCAGAGGCCGGTTCGACACCCGTCGAGCCGGCCTCTGGCGTATCCCGGGACCGTGGCACCATGATGGGCGGAGCGTCTCCGACCCCCCGGGAGTGACCATGCCCGACCGTTCGGCCGCCTGATGGCGATCATCTCCCGCGGGTTCCGCGGCAAGCGCGAGGCGGACCCCCGCATCCCGCCCGGCCAGTACCTCGAGCGCGGCTTCCCGGTCCTGTCGGCAGGCCCGACGCCCCGCGCCGACCTGTCCACCTGGACGTTCTCGATCACCTCCGGCGGAGCGACCCGCAAGTCCTGGACGTGGTCGGAGCTCACTCACCTGCCGCACGACGACATCGTCAAGGACATCCACTGCGTCACCAAGTGGACCAAGCTCGACTCGGCGTGGCGCGGCATCTCGCTGGACACCCTGCTCGAGGGCGTCGAGATCGACCCGGCCGAGCAGTACGCGATGGCGCACTGCGACGGCGGATACACGACGAACGTGCCGCTGGCGGACCTGCGCGACGGGAAGGCCTGGATCGCCTACCAGTACGACGGCGCTCCCCTGCCGCCCGAGCACGGCGGACCGGCCCGGCTGCTGATCCCGCACCTGTACTTCTGGAAGTCCGCGAAGTGGGTGCGCAGCCTCGACCTCATGACCGAGGACACCTGGGGCTTCTGGGAGCGGCTCGGGTACCACGCGTACGGGGACCCGTGGAAGGAACAGCGGTACTGGGGTGACTGAGACCCTCTACGCACTCCCCTGGATGGTCGCCACCCTGGTCGCCCGCACCGCCGAGACCCCCACCGCGATGACCCTCGAGCTCGACGTCCCCGGCTGGCGCGGTGCCCTGGCCGGCCAGCACGTCGACGTCCGGCTCACCGCCGAGGACGGGTACTCGACCCAGCGGTCCTACTCGCTGGCGTCGGCCGGCACCATGGGGCTGCCCGGGATGCCCCCGGACCCGACGGCGCACGACCCGCGCATCGCGCTCACGGTCCAGGTGGTCGACGACGGCGAGGTCTCCCCCTACCTGACCGAGGACCTGCAGGTCGGCGACGAGGTCGAGCTCCGCGGACCGGTCGGGAACTGGTTCGTGTGGCAGCCCACCGACCCGCACCCCGTACAGCTGGTCGCGGGCGGGTCCGGGCTGGTCCCGCTCATGTCGATGCTCCGCACCCGGCGCCTCGCGGGCAGCGTCGCGCCGTTCCGGCTGGTCGTCTCCGTACGGTCGCCGCGCGACGCCATCTACGCCGACGAGCTCGAGGCGCTCGGCGCGGACGTCGAGATCACCCGGGTGTGGACCCGGGAGGGACCGCCGGGGTGGACGGGCCGGCTCGGGCGGGTCGACCCCGAGCTGCTGACGACGGCCTGCTTCCCGCCGGACGAGCGCGCGCACGTGTTCGTCTGCGGGCCGACACCATTCGTCGAGCTGGTGGCGGACACCCTCGTCGACCTCGGCCACGACCCCGAGCGCATCCGCACCGAGCGGTTCGGTCCGACCGGCCCGTAGGAAGCGCATCCGCCGTACTGGACGGTCGGTCCTGGACGCCCCCGGGTCGCGGGAGGAGAGTCGGCGCGGCGGCCGCGACGACGTGGCCGTTCGTCGTGGCCACGAGGGCCACGCAGCCAGGGGCACACATCATGGAGAGTGGCGAGCACGCGTGGATCGGCGACCAGGTCAACCTGCAGTTCGAGTCGGGGACGGTGCCGTCGTCCGGCGCGCCGTTGTTCGCCGGAGGCCGGGGGCCCAGCAGCCCGGGGGCGAACCTGCACTTCACCTATGGGCAGGGCATCGCGCTCGGTGGTGACTTCTTCGGGGTCGTCGGCACCTCGATCAGCCGGGCCCCGGACCGCACCGTGGCGTTCAGGTCGGCATACGCCACGCTGACGAACGCGACCGACTCCGGCCCGATCCTGTCGATCATGGAGAAGGAGATCGAGGCCATCGGCGCCGCGTTCCGCAGCGGGCAGGACGTCTCACCGGTCTACGACTCGTTCGGGGACACGCTCTCGTACGAGTGGAACAAGGCCACAGGCGGCGGCTCGTTCGCCTCCGACATCGTCCCCATGGGTCGGTACCTGCGGCTCGCGGCCGAGAACTGGGACCACTTCACGAGCGACGCGGTCCAGGCCTACCGCGCCGGCCACGCGTGGGCCGCGGCCGAGGCGGCCCAGATCCGCAAGATCCCGGGTCTCGAGCCGAAGTACCGCCAGGCGCGCCTGGAGAACGCCTACCTCATGAACGCGTTCGCCGACCACTTCCTCACGGACCTGTTCTCGGCCGGTCACCTGCGCGCCCCGCGCAAGGAGCTCTACGACCAGGTCACCACCCCGGTCCCCGGCTACAGCGGCACCCTCGGCAGCCTGCTGACCCGGTGCATGCACGACGAGGACAGCGAGCACGGTCTGAACGTCCACAACGCCAACGGCGACAGCTGGACGGCCTACGGCGACAAGCGTCTGCTCGACCACCGGAGCGCCGACAACCGGGCGATGGTCGTCAAGGCGTCGCAGGTGTCGGCGGCCGAGATCTGGGCGGCGTACACCTCGGGCGACCCGAAGCCGGGGTACCGGGCGCTCTCGTTCGTGCCGGACCTCGTCCGCGTCCAGGACACGTCCACCCGCGAGAACTTCTCCCCGCTCTTCGTCCTCGAGGGCGGGACGGTGGCCCGGCGCAACAGCCTCACGGACCGGACCGACTTCTCGTGGTCCGTCTGGTGGGTCGGCGCGGCGACGTTCGCCGAGCTGAAGCTCCTCGGCATGCTGTCGGCCGTCACCGACATCGGGAGCATCGTCTTCTGACCCGTCCTGACGCCGCCCCGGACCGGGGCGGCGTCAGCCCGTGTTCTGAAGCCCCGCCGCGACGCCGTTGACGGTGAGCAGCAGCAGCCGGCGGAGCTCGTCGGCCTGCTCCGGGGCGTCGCCCGTGCGCAGTCCGCGCAGCGCGCGCAGCTGGAGCAGCGAGAGGGCGTCGACGTACGGGCTGCGCAGCTGGACCGCCCGTCCCAGGATACGGCGGCGGGACAGGATCGCGTCGCTCTCGGTGATGGCCAGCACCCACTCGCGGGTCAAGGCCATCTCCTCGAGCACCAGGTTCGCGAGGTCGTCGCGGTCGCCGAGGGCGAGGTACCGCTCCGCGATGCGCTCGTCCGTCTTGGCCAGCGACATCTCGACGTTGTCGATCATCGTGGCGAACAGCGGCCACTGGGCGTAGGCCTCGCGCAGCTCGGTCAGGTCGTCGACGGCCGCCAGCGCGGTGCCCAGGCCGTACCAGCCGGCCAGGTTGATGCGGGCCTGCGACCACGAGAACACCCATGGGATCGCGCGCAGGTCGTCCAGCGACTCGACCGAGAGGCCGCGCCGGGCGGGCCGCGAGCCGATCGGCAGCATGCCGACCTCCTCSAGCGGSGTGACCTCGGCGAACCACTGCGGGAASCCSGGRGCCTTCACCAGCTCGTGGAACCGGRYSCGCGACGYCTCGTCGAGCTGCGCGRMSAGCGRSGYGAACCGCTCGGTSGCGGCCGCGTTGTGCCGCTCGACGGACGGCGCACCGGCCAGCAGCGTGGCTGCCGCGACCTGCTCGATGTGCCGCGCGGCGATGACCGGGTCGCCGTACCGGGCGAAGATGACCTCGCCCTGCTCGGTGAGCTTGAAGCGGCCGTCGACCGAGCCCGGGGGCTGCGCGAGCAGCGCACGGTTGGCCGGGCCGCCGCCGCGGCCGAGCGCGCCGCCGCGGCCGTGGAACAGCGTCAGCACGATGTCGTGCCGCTCGGCCCAGTCGGTGATGCGGCGCTGGGCCGTGTCGAGGGTCAGCGTCGCGGAGACGGGGCCGACGTCCTTGGAGGAGTCGGAGTAGCCGAGCATGACCTCTACCCGGCGGCCGTTCTCGGCGAGCCGGCGCTGCACCTGCGGGAGCGCCAGGGCGCCCTCGAGGATGTCGACCGACGCCTCGAGGTCCGCGAACGTCTCGAACAGGGGGATCGCGTCGATGACCGGAGCGTCGACGCCGGCGAACGCGATCTCGGCCAGCTCGTAGACGGCCGCGAGGTGCTCGGCGGACTGCGTGAACGACACGATGTAGCGCCGCGCGGCCTTGATGCCGAACCGGCGCTGCACCGTGCCGATGGCGCGGAACGTGTCCAGGACCTCGACCGTGCGGGGCTCGAGCGTGCCGTCGGGGCCGTTCTTCGCGAGGTCCGCCAGCGCGCCGGCGTGCACCTGCGAGTGCTGACGCACCTCGAGCTCGGCAAGGTGGAACCCGAAGGTCTGCACCTGCCAGATCAGCCGCTGCAGGTCGCCGTACGCCGACCGGGGCGCGCCAGCGGCGGCCAGAGAGCGCTGGACGACGTCGAGGTCGGCCTCGAGCTCGCTCGCGGAGCCGTAGCCGAGGTCGGCGTTGCGGGTCCGCGTGGCGGCGATGCGCTCGGCCAGGAAGTAGACGACCCGGCGGTGCGGCTCGTTGGGCGCGTCGCCGGCGATGCGGGAGGCCAGCGACGCCGACAGGCCGCGCTGCTTCTGCCACAGCGCGCTGAGCTCGGGCGACGCCGGGGTGCCGGACGCGGCGAGGGTGAGCCCGTGGGCGGTCTTGCGCGCCGACGACTCGAGCTCGATCAGCGCGTGCTCGGACGCCATCGCCGCGGCTTCCTCGGTG
The DNA here is from genome assembly GCF_054049635.1 of Cellulomonas sp. P5_C6. NCBI lineage: Bacteria > Bacillati > Actinomycetota > Actinomycetes > Micrococcales > Cellulomonadaceae > Cellulomonas > Cellulomonas sp. P5_C6. The sequence continues at coordinate 4,773 of NZ_JBFULZ010000233.1, forward strand.
ATCTGCGCCGTGACGTTGGGGTTGCCGTCGCGGTCGCCGCCGATCCACGTGCCCAGGCGCGCGAACGACCGCACGGCCGGCGCGGTGGTGCCCGCGGCGTCGGCCAGCAGCCAGTCGTCGAGCCGGCGGTACACCGCGGGCAGCACGTCGGCGAGCGTCGACTCGAACACGTTGATCACGGTCCGGACCTCGTCCAGCACCGACGGCTTGGCCTCGCGCAGCGGCGCGGTCCGCCAGAGCGTGTCGATCTCCCCCAGCAGGCGCCGGTCGTTCTCCGCGAGCGACATGCCGCCGATGTAGCGCAGGTCGCGCTCGGCGACGAGCTCCGCGATCCGGCGGATGGCACCGGAGACCGCGCGGCGGCGGGCCTCGGTGGGGTGCGCGGTGAACACCGGGCGGAACTCGAGCTCCGCCAGGCGCTGCCGGGCCACGTCCTCGCCCACCTCGTCGGCCAGCTGGGCCACGGCGGCGGGCAGCGAGTCGTCGGGCGCCAGGTGGTGCGGCAGCAGGCTGGCCTCGCGCTCCCGCAGGACGCGGACGCGGTGGTACTCCTCCGCCGTGTTCGCCAGGTGGAAGTAGCACGTGAAGGCCCGCGCGACCTCTTCGGCCCGGGACATCGTGAATCCGGCGACGAGCGCCTCGGCCTGGGCCAGCGCCTCCGCGTCGGGACCGTTGTGCGCCCGGATGGCGAGCTCGCGCAGCGCCTCGACGTCGGCCAGCAGGTCGTCGCCGCCCGCCTCGCGCAGCACGCGGCCGAGGAACTCGCCCAGGACACGGACGTCGTTGCGGAGCGGCTCGGGGACCTCGTGGCTCGCGAGGCTCTGCGCAGTGGTCTGCGTGGCGTCGCTCGGGGGAAGAGGTGCGGTCACGGGCCAAAACTAGGGCACGCAGCCKGATCTGGTCCCGTGCGTCCAGGCGATGGGCAGTGTGACGTAGTCGACCCCGCCGCGGCGAGTACGGTCGGGCCATGGCAAAGACGCCGCAGGAGACCGACGCCGCATGGCATGCCGCCTGGTCGGCCCGGGACGTGGAACGGGCCGCCGCGCTCCTGCATCCCGAGTACGCCCTCGTGCTCGTGC
>NZ_JBFULZ010000234.1:0-5830 GCF_054049635.1 Cellulomonas sp. P5_C6
ACGCTGGCCGGAGGCCGACGTGGGCGCGCCGGCTGCGGCGGGGGCCGCGCCGCGACCGCGACCACGGCCGCGACCACCACCGCCGCCACCGTTGCCGCCGCCGTTGGAGGCGGTCACGGGCGGCGCGACGTACTTCACGGGTGCGGCGACCTCGCCGACGAGGCGCGTGAGCGTCGCGTCACCGGGGAAGACGGGCTTCGGCGTCGCGGTGATCTTGGCCGCACGCGTGAGCTGGCGGACGTCGCCGCGCTGCTCGGGCAGGACGATCGTGACGACGTCGCCGCCGGACCCGGCGCGTGCGGTGCGGCCCGAGCGGTGCAGGTACGCCTTGTGCTCGGCCGGCGGGTCGACGTGCACGACGAGCTCGATGTCGTCGACGTGGATGCCGCGCGCGGCGATGTCGGTGGCGACGAGCACGCGGACGGCGCCGGACGAGAACGCCTCGAGGTTGCGCTCGCGGGCGCCCTGGGCGAGGTTGCCGTGCAGGTCCACGGCGGGGATGCCGTCCATGGTCAGCTGCTTGGCCAGCTTCTTGGCCTGGTGCTTGGTGCGCATGAACAGCACGCGGCGGCCGGTGCCGGAGGCCAGGTGGTGGACGACCAGCTTCTTGGCGTCCGCGTCGCGCACCTCGAACAGGTGGTGCGTCATGGCGGCGACGGGGGACTCGGCGCTGTCGACGGAGTGCTCGACGGGCGAGGTCAGGTACCGCTTGACCAGCTGGTCGACGCCGTTGTCCAGGGTGGCCGAGAAGAGCAGACGCTGGCCGACCTTCGGGGTCTTGTCCATGATCCGCTTGACGCCCGGCAGGAAGCCGAGGTCGGCCATGTGGTCGGCCTCGTCCAGCACGGTGATCTCCACGCCGTCGAGCGTGAGCGCCTTCTGGTTGAGCAGGTCCTCGAGGCGGCCCGGGCAGGCGATGACGATGTCGATGCCGCCGTTGAGCGCGGAGACCTGCTTGCCCTGCGAGACGCCGCCGAAGATGACGGTCGTGTTCAGGCCCATCACCTTGGCCAGCGGGGCGATCGTGGCGTCGATCTGCGACGCGAGCTCACGGGTCGGGGCCAGCACGAGGGCGCGGGGCCGACGGGGGGCCTTGCCCTTGCCCGCCGTGGCGGCGAGCCGCACGACCAGCGGGAGGGCGAACGCGAGGGTCTTGCCGGAGCCGGTGCGGCCACGGCCGAGCACGTCACGGCCGGCCAGCGAGTCGGGCAGCGTCGCGGTCTGGATGGGGAAGGGGGAGGTGATGCCCTGGGCCGTCAGTGCGGCGGACAGGGCAGAGGGCACGCCAAGGTCGGCGAAGGAAGTCACAGATAGAGCCTCTCGGGCTTGGTCGGGGTCCGCCGCCAGAGCAACCAGAGCTGGTGCTCCGGGGGACCTCCACGACGCGGGGCGCGCAGGTTCGCGCAGCCCTTGGTGTCCCTACCCTCTCACACCGGACCCCGCGAGAGGGCTCGCGGTGGTGAGCGTCACAGGGGACGATCGGACGCAACCGACGCCGTTACCTGGAGGAACACCCCCGATGACCATCCCCGCGACCGTCGGCGCGATCGCCTCCGCCCGCGACCTGGTCAAGGTCTACGGCGCGGGCACGACGACCGTGCGGGCCCTCGACGGGGTCGACGTCGACCTGGTCCGCGGCGAGCTCACGGCGATCATGGGGCCGTCGGGCTCGGGCAAGTCGACGTTGATGCACTGCCTCGCGGGCCTGGACCGGCCGACGTCGGGCACCGTCGTGGTGGACGGCGTGACGGTCAGCAGCCTGTCCGAGCGGCGGCTGACGGCCCTGCGGCGGACTCGGGTCGGGTTCGTGTTCCAGGCCTACAACCTGGTGCCGACGCTGACCGCGCTGGAGAACATCACCCTGCCGCTCGACATCGCGCGCCGGAGCGTCGACCGGGCGCACCTCGACCTGGTCGTGGAGACACTCGGGCTGACGGACCGGCTGAACCACAAGCCGAGCGAGCTCTCCGGCGGGCAGCAGCAGCGGGTGGCCTGCGCCCGGGCCCTCGTCGCGCGACCGGCGGTGGTGTTCGCGGACGAGCCCACCGGCAACCTCGACAGTTCCTCGGCCGCCGAGGTGCTCGGGTTCCTGCGGCGCAGCGTCGACGACCTCGGCCAGTCCGTCGTCATGGTCACGCACGACGCGACGTCGGCCGGGTACGCGCACCGGGTGCTGTTCCTCGCCGACGGCCGGCTGGTGGGCGAGCTGCGGGACCCGACGGCCGAGACGGTCCTCGCGGCGCTGACGGCGCTCACCTCGAGACGCTCGTCCTGATGGTCCGCGTCGCCCTGCGCGGGGTCCGGGCGCACCTCGTACGGTTCTGCCTCTCGGTGCTGGCGGTCGCGCTCGGGGTCGCCTTCGTGGCGGGCACCTTCGCGCTCCGCACGATGCTCGGGTCCACGTTCACGGACATCATCGCGACGACGACGCTGGGCGACGCCTACGTCCGTGGCGCCGAGCCCGCCGGCGGCACGGGAGGGCCCGACCGGATCAGCCCCGTGACCCGCAACCCGGTCCCGCTGACCCTCGTCGACCAGCTCGAGGCGGTCGACGGCGTCGCGGCGGCGCTGCCGGACGTGCAGGGCCCGCTCGTGCTCGTCGGCGCGGACGGCACCGCCGTGCAGAGCACCCAGGCGCCCAGCTTCGGGTTCGCCTACGACCCGCGGGACCGGGCCGCGCACGTCGTCGCGGGGCGTGCGCCGCAGGAGCCGGGGGAGATCGCCGTCGAGTCCGCGACCCTGCGCGCGTCCGGGCTGTCGATCGGCGACGCGACCAGCGTGGTGATCGGCGGTGAGGTCCGGCCCGTGACGGTGGTCGGCGAGATGGGGCTGGGCGCCGCGCTGGCGGGCGCGACCGTGGTCTTCGTCGACCCCGCGACGGCGGTCGCGGCCTACGCGCCCGACGGCACGGTCGCCACCATCTCCGTGCAGGCGGAGGACGGGCTCTCCGAGCAGCAGCTGGTCGACCGGATCCGGCCCGTCGCCGCGGCGTCGTCGACCCCCGCCGAGGCCGTGACCGGCGACGAGGTGCGCAAGGAGGCCACCGCGAACATCCTCACGGTGCTCGGGTTCATCACGACGTTCCTGCTGGTGTTCGCCGGGATCTCGCTGTTCGTCGGCGGCTTCATCATCGCCAACACGTTCTCCATGTGGGTGCGCCAGCGGACCCGGGAGCTCGCGCTGCTGCGGGCCGTCGGTGCGTCGCCCCTGCAGGTGTTCTCCTCGATCGTGCTGCAGGCGGCCATCGTCGGCGTCGTCGGCTCCGTGCTCGGCGTGGCGGGTGGCCTCGGGCTGGTCGTCCTCCTGCGCTCCGTCCTCGGCCGCGTCGGGATGGAGCTGACCGGCCGGGTGCCGCTGGACGGGTTCACGCTGGTGGTGTCGGTGCTGGTCGGCACGCTGGTGAGCGTGCTGGCCGCCGCCCTGCCGGCACGTCGTGCCGCGCTGGTGCCCCCGGTCGAGGCCCTGCGCGACGAGGTGTCCGTGCCGGAGCGACCGCTGCGTCGGCGGGCCGTCGTCGGCTGCGTCCTGGTGCTGGTGGGCGGCGCCGCCATCGCCGTCGCGATGGTCGACCCGACCGCCGACCACGCCGGCGCGCTGCTGGGCCTCGGTGCGGCCGGGGTGGTCCTCGGCGTGCTCGCCGCGTCCGCGGTGCTCGCGCGCGGCATGCTCCGGGTGCTCTCGGTGCCGGTCGTCCGGTGGCGGCCGGTCGGCCCGCTGGCCCGCGGCAACGTCACTCGCAACCCGCGCCGGACCGCCAACACGGCGGGGGCGCTGATGATCGGGATGGCGCTGGTCGGCGCCGCCGCGGTCATCGCCGCCACGACGCAGGCGTCCACCAGCGCGATCGTCTCGCGCGAGGCCACCACCGACTACATCCTGCGCGGCGCGGCCCAGGGGACCGTCCCGGCGCAGGCGGTCGAGGACGTCCGGGCGCTGCCCGACGTCCGCGCGGCGGACACGTTCGCCACCGGGTCGGTCCTCGTGCACGGCGACCCGTTCGTGGTCACCGGCATCGATCCGACGGCCATCGGCCGCAGCATCCGCACGCGGGTGGTCGAGGGATCGTTCGCCGACGCCCTCGCGGAGGGCGAGCTCGCGGTGCAGCGGACCACGATGGACGACGAGGACTGGKTGCTCGGCCAGACGCTGACGCTGGTCGGCTCGACCGGCGCACAGACGCTCCCGATCGGCGCGGTCATCGACTCGCCCGCGTTCGGCGTGCCGTTCGTCGTGTCCCAGACGGTGCTCGACCAGCTGCTGCCGCCCGACGAGCAGCGCGTGACCACGGTGTTCGTCACCGCGGCCGCCGGAGCCGACGTCGCGGCCCTGCGGCGCGAGCTCACGCAGGTCGTCCGCCCGTACGTCGTCGTCTCCGTCATGGACAGCGAGGAGTTCGTCTCGGACCTCGCCGCGCAGGTCGACCGCGTCCTGGTCATCCTCTACGCGCTGCTCGGGCTGTCGATCGTCATCGCGGTGCTCGGCATCATCAACACCCTCGCGCTGTCGGTGATCGAGCGGACGCGGGAGATCGGGCTGCTGCGTGCCGTCGGGCTGGGTCGGCTCCAGCTGGGCACGACGATCACCCTCGAGTCGGTGCTGACCGCGGTGTTCGGCACCTCGGTCGGGCTGGTGCTGGGCGTCGCGCTCGCGGCCACGCTGCCCACCGTCTTCGCCGACGTCGGGCTGCGCACGCTCGCGATCCCCTGGTCGAGCCTGGCGCTCATGCTCGCCCTCGCGGTGGTCGTCGGCGTCGTGGCCGCCCTGTGGCCCGCGGTGCGCGCGGCGCGTCTGCCCGTGCTCGAGGCCGTGACCACCGACTGACCGATAACCTCGGAGCGTGAGCGACACGGGGTACGGCGACTTCGAGTTCGAGCGTCGCTTCTGGGCGCGGGACGTGCCCGCCGACCTGCTGGACGCCTCCCCGGCGCTCATCGTGCAGAGCTACGTGCTGGCCGACGGCGGCTTCGCCATCCGCGTGCGGGTGCAGGCCACCGTCGCCGGGCTCGTGCTCGAGCCGGGGCTGGACGAGCTCGAGATACTCGAGCGGTACGCGGACCAGATGGAGTTCTGCGCGATCACGGTCAAGGGGCCGATGAACGAGGGCACCCGCTACGAGGCCGAGCGCGAGCTGGACGTCTCCGTGGGCCTCGAGCTGGTCCGCCGCGGGGGCTCGCGCGTGGCCAAGACGCGGCACTCGGCGTGGCTGGGCGACGACGGCTGGGTGGTCGACACCTTCGCCGGCGCGAACGCACCCCTGGTGGTCGCCGAGGTCGAGCGCGGCGGCCCCGTGACCGACCTGACCATCCCGGAGTTCTGCGTCACCGAGCTGACGTCGGACCCGCGGTTCTCCAACGACGCGCTGGCGGGCTCGCCGTACGGCACCTGGTCCGCGGCGTACGAGGCCGAGCTGGCGCGCACCGGCCCCAAGTTCCTGCAGAGCCTGGGCCACAACCACCGCCCGGGCGACGCCGGACCGGCCTAGTCCATCCAGCGGCGGTGCCGGCGCGCGGTCGCCCGGTCCACCGACATCCCGGCCGCCAGCTCTGCCTCGTCGGTGGCCACCTGCTCGAGGGCGTGCAGCCGGCCGTAGGTGAACGTGCTCTCGCCGTCGAGCTCCGCCTGCAGGGCGAGCCGGCGCAGCGTCTCCCGCCGGACCACCCCGTCGTGCTGGGCGCCGAGCCGGTCCTGCAGGTCGCGTGCGCGCCGGGCGCTGCGCCGCGCGGGCTTGCCGACGTACTCCTGCGCGATCTCGGCGGCGTACCTGGCCCGGCGTGCCGCCTTGCGGACCTCGTGCAGGGCGTCGTCGCGCTCGTCGCCGGCCGGTGCGGCC
>NZ_JBFULZ010000235.1:0-5729 GCF_054049635.1 Cellulomonas sp. P5_C6
GCCCTCGAGGGCACGTCGGACCGCTCGGCCGTCGACGACGCGCGGCGCCACATCGGCTTCGTCCGCACCAACCTCGAGTACCGCCCGCTGATCGAGGTGCTCGACAAGCTCCCCAAGGAGATGGAACGGGTGCAGCGCGCGTGCTCGGCGGCCTCGGACGCGATCCGGGGTCGGTACTTCCCGAGCTCGTCGTCGACGAACTGGGTAGGAGAGGCACTGTGAGCAGGCTGCGAGTGGTCCACACGTCGACGTTCCGGTACGGGAGCGCTGTGCTGGCGTCGTACAACGAGGCGCGCATGACGCCGGTCTCGCAGCACGGGCAGACGGTGCTCGAGACCAAGGTCGACGTGCAGCCGCACACCGGCTGGCACGAGTACCGCGACTACTGGGGGACGGCGGTCACCGCGTTCGAGGTGCTGACGCCGCACGAGTCGATGGTGATCACCGCGGAGCACCTGGTCGAGGTGGCGCAGCGCGCGCCGCTGCGGTCGCCGGCCGGCTGGGACACGCTGCGGGGCGCCGAGCTGCGCGACCGGCTGGCGGAGTTCCTCGCCGACACGCCGACGACCGCGCCGCCCGAGGACGTGGTCGAGCTGACCAGGCGGGTCGCCGCCGACCTGGAGCCGGCCGATGCGGCGCTCGCCGTGGCGAACGCGCTCCGCGACGAGATGGAGTACATCCCCGGTGTCACCACGGTGCACACCCCGGCCTCCGAGGCGTGGACGGCCCGGGCCGGTGTCTGCCAGGACATCGCGCACCTGGTGACCGGCGCGCTGCGGTCCATCGGGATCCCGGCGCGGTACGTCTCGGGCTACCTGCACCCCGACTCGGAGGCGGAGCTCGGCACGACCGTGCTGGGCGACTCGCACGCGTGGGTCGAGTGGTGGGTGGGCGAGTGGTTCGCCTACGACGCGACCAACCGGGTCATCGCGGGCGACCACCACGTGGTGCTGGCCAGGGGCCGGTCCTACGACGACGTCCCCCCGTTGCGCGGCATCTACGCCGGCGCCGGGACGCAGGACGCCGAGGTGCAGGTGCGGATCACGCGCGAGGCCTGACGGTCACGGGGTGAGGCGGCGGCCCAGCGCGTCGACGAGGGCCGCGGCGTCGCCGGTCATCGTGAGGCGCGCGTCCTCCGGCGTGGTCCGACCCCACAGGAGCAGGGCGAGGGCGTCGGCGGACCCGGTCACGGTGACGGACGGGTCGGGGACGGTCGGTGCGCCGAGCAGCCACGAGCGGCCGGCGTCGTCGGCCACGAGCGCGACCGGTGCCGCGAGCGGCTCCATCCGACCCATCCGCTCCTGCCGCGGCTGCATCACCGTGACCACCTCGTCGACCGTGTCCGCCCACAGCGCGGGCTCGACGTCGAGCCCGAGGCCGCCGGCGGKGCGCAGGTCCCACAGGTGCACGAGGGTCTCGTGCGTCTGGCGGCGGTGCCAGAACGACGCCGGTCCGTCGCCCACCAGCGTCCACGAGCGGGCATCCGGTCCGAGGGCCGCCAACGTCTCGCGCAGCTCCGCCGCGCAGGCCGCGTAGAGCTCCTCGAGCACGAACGGGCCGCGCCCGAGCGGCGTCTCCTGCTTGCGGCCGGCCTGGCCGGCGGCCCAGTGGTGGATCCGGGACAGGTGGACGACGAGGTCCCGCACGCGCCAGCGGCCGCACCAGGGCACGGGGGTGGTCGGGTCGACCTGCGGGATCGTCGCGAGGAACTGGTCCTGCAGGGCGCCGAGGGTGTCGAGGAGGCTCGGGGCGTCGGCACGGTCCGTCGTCATGGGACCATGGTGGGACCGACCACCGACAGCCGACAGGCTGACAGCCGTCACCGTCCGTCAGGATGGCGCCACCCCGCGCCGTCCGACTCCAGCGCCAGGAGCAGTCCGCTTGTCCCCGATCCCGAGTGCAGCCCTAGCGTCGCGCATCCATCCCGCGGCGACGGCGCCCGAGCTGCTGCGCAACTTCTGCATCATCGCGCACATCGACCACGGCAAGTCCACGCTGGCCGACCGCATGCTGCAGCTCACCGGCGTCGTCGACTCGCGGGCCATGCGCGCGCAGTACCTCGACCGGATGGACATCGAGCGCGAGCGCGGCATCACCATCAAGTCGCAGGCCGTGCGGATGCCGTGGGGTGTGGACGACAAGGCGTTCGCGCTGAACATGATCGACACGCCCGGGCACGTCGACTTCACGTACGAGGTGTCGCGGTCGCTGGCCGCCTGCGAGGGCGCCGTGCTGCTGGTCGACGCCGCGCAGGGCATCGAGGCCCAGACTCTCGCCAACCTGTACCTGGCGCTCGAGAACGACCTGACGATCATCCCGGTGCTCAACAAGATCGACCTGCCGGCCGCGCAGCCCGAGAAGTACGCCGAGGAGCTGGCCAAGCTCATCGGCGGCGAGCCCGAGGACTGCCTGCGGGTGTCCGGCAAGACCGGCGCGGGCGTCGTGGAGCTGCTCGACCGCATCGTCGAGCTGGTGCCGCCGCCCACCGGGGACGCGGACGCCCCCGCCCGCGCGATGATCTTCGACTCGGTCTACGACACCTACCGGGGCGTCGTCACCTACGTCCGCGTCATCGACGGCAACCTGAACCCGCGCGAGAAGATCGTCATGATGTCGACGCGCGCGACGCACGAGCTGCTCGAGATCGGCGTCATCTCCCCGGAGCCCGTGCCGACGAAGGGCCTCGGCGTCGGCGAGGTCGGSTACCTGATCACGGGCGTGAAGGACGTGCGCCAGTCCAAGGTCGGCGACACCGTCACCAACGCGAGCAAGCCCGCCGCGCAGGCCCTGGGCGGGTACTCCGACCCCAAGCCGATGGTGTTCTCGGGCCTGTACCCGATCGACGGCACCGACTACCCGATCCTGCGCGACGCCCTGGACAAGCTGAAGCTCAACGACGCCGCGCTCAACTACGAGCCCGAGACGTCGGTGGCGCTCGGCTTCGGGTTCCGGGTCGGCTTCCTCGGCCTGCTGCACCTCGAGATCGTCCGCGAGCGGCTCGAGCGCGAGTTCGACCTGGACCTGATCTCGACCGCCCCCAACGTCGTCTACGAGGTCACGCTCGAGGACAAGACGGTGGTCACGGTCACCAACCCGAGCGAGTTCCCCGCCGGCAAGATCGGCGACGTCAACGAGCCGATGGTCAAGGCGACGATCCTGTCCCCGAGCGAGTTCATCGGCGCGATCATGGAGCTCTGCCAGACCAAGCGCGGCGAGCTGCAGGGCATGGACTACCTGTCCGAGGACCGCGTCGAGCTCCGGTACGTGCTCCCGATGGCCGAGATCGTCTTCGACTTCTTCGACCAGCTGAAGTCCAAGACCCGTGGCTACGCGAGCCTCGACTACGAGCGCATCGGCGACCAGGTCGCCGACCTGGTCAAGGTCGACATCCTGCTGCAGGGCGAGACCGTCGACGCGTTCAGCGCGATCGTGCACAAGGACAAGGCCTACGCGTACGGCGTCATGATGACGGCCAAGCTCAAGGACCTCATCCCGCGGCAGCAGTTCGAGGTGCCCATCCAGGCCGCCATCGGCGCGCGGATCATCGCGCGCGAGACCATCCGGGCCATCCGCAAGGACGTCCTGGCCAAGTGCTACGGCGGCGACATCACCCGCAAGCGCAAGCTCCTCGAGAAGCAGAAGGAGGGCAAGAAGCGCATGAAGACGATCGGTCGGGTCGACGTGCCGCAGGAGGCCTTCATCGCCGCGCTCTCGAGCGAGCCCGCCGGGTCGGCCGGCGGCAAGGACGCGAAGAAGAAGTGAGCCCCGCCCTTCCCGAAGGGGATGTGGCTCCCGACGACGGCGCCCTGCCGCCGTCGGCCTTCGACGGCCTCGACCAGCGTGCCTTCGGCGTCTACCTGCACGTGCCGTTCTGCACGGTCCGCTGCGGGTACTGCGACTTCAACACCTACACCGCGACCGAGCTGGGCGGCGGCGCGAGCCAGAGCGCCTACGCGGACACGGCGCTGCGTGAGATCGAGCTGGCCGCCGGCATCCTGCCTCCCCGGCCGGTGAGCACGGTGTTCGTGGGGGGTGGCACGCCCACGGTGCTGTCGGTGCCCGACCTGTCGCGCATGCTCGGCGGTGTCCGCGACGCGTGGGGCCTTGCCGACGACGTCGAGGTGACCACGGAGGCCAACCCCGACTCGGTCACGCCCGAGTCGCTGGCCGCCCTGGCAGACGCCGGGTTCACGCGCGTGTCGTTCGGCATGCAGTCGGCGGTGCCGCACGTGCTGGCGACGCTGGACCGCACGCACGACCCGCGTCGGATCCCGGACGTCGTGCGTTGGGCGCAGGAGGCCGGCCTGTCCGTGTCGCTCGACCTCATCTACGGGACGCCGGGGGAGTCGCTCGACGACTGGCGGACCAGCGTCGAGGCGGCGCTGGCCACGGGTGTCGACCACGTCTCCGCGTACGCGCTGGTGGTCGAGCCCGGCACGCGGATGGCGGTCCAGGTGCGGCGCGGCGAGCTCGAGCTGCCCGACGGCGACGACCAGGCGGCGAAGTACGAGCTGGCGGACGACCTGTTCGAGGCCGCCGGGCTCGGCTGGTACGAGGTGAGCAACTGGGCGCGGACGCCCGCCGACGCCTGCCGGCACAACCTCAGCTACTGGCGCGGCGACGACTGGTGGGGGATCGGTCCCGGCGCGCACAGCCATGTCGGCGGGGTGCGCTGGTGGAACGTCAAGCACCCGCGCGCGTACGCGGACCGGCTGGACCGCGGCCTGAGCCCGGCGGCGGGGCGGGAGACCGTCACGGGCGACGGGGCCGTGCTGGAACGCCTCATGCTCGGCGTCCGGCTGGCCTCGGGTCTCGCGCTGGACGACCTGCCGACCGAGGCGCGCCCCTCGGTGGCTGGCCTCGTGGCTGACGGTCTGGTCGACGGCCGCGCCGCGGTCGCCGGGCGGCGGATCGTGCTGACGCGCCGCGGTCGGCTGCTGGCGGACGCGGTGGTCCGCACGCTCGTCGGCTGAGGGGCCTCAGCGCTCGGCCGAGGGCCTCAGCGCACCAGCTCGAGGCTGAACGGGTACCGGTACGAGCCGCCGCGCTGCACGGCGACGGCGGCGAGGATGCTCAGGACCAGGCTGATGATGCCGAGCGCGACGGAGCCGATCCAGCCGATGAAGCCGAGCACGGGGATCGCCCGGACGATCGCGCACGCCACCAGCCCGATGAGCACGGTCAGCTGGAAGTTGAGCGCCACGCGAGCCTCGTCGGCGGTGCCCTTCTCGCGGTTGACCAGCCAGATCACCAGCGCGGGGACCCAGCCGACGTAGAGGTAGGCCAGGATCCCGCCGAGGTGGGCGAGCATGCCCAGGTTCCTCGTCTGGTCCGCGCTGCTCGGCGGCGGGCTCTGCGGGTGCTCGTACGACATCGGGCTCGCTCCTCGTCCGGGGGCCGTCGACCTGACAGCACGCGCAGCCTACCGACGGTGCCGACGTCGCGTCGGGCGGTCCGACATGCCCGGTAGACCCGATTCCTTGACACGTGCCCCCGGCTTCGGTTCGCTCAGGCCTGGGCGACGAACGCCCTGTGACCAGGGAGGCCACGCATGAGCGAGAACCCCGGCGGTACCCCGCCGCGTGACGACGATCCCGCGCAGGCACCTGAGCCTGTCGTGCCCGAGACACCCCCTGTCGTGCCCGACCCCGTCGAGCAACCCGCCGCCGAGGCGGCACCGCCGGCGCCGCCCGCACCCGAGCCCGCCCCGCCCGTCACGCCCCCGGCCC
>NZ_JBFULZ010000236.1:0-5703 GCF_054049635.1 Cellulomonas sp. P5_C6
CCGCGCACACGCGCACCCGCTCCACGCGCCGACCGGCCATCGCGTCGACCTGGAGCCGGACCCGGTCGACGACGATCTCGTCGCCGTCGGCCGGGATGCGGCCGAGCACGAACATGAGCAGGCCGCCCAGGGTCTCGTAGGGGCCGTCGGCGGGGACGTGCAGACCCGTGATCTCGGCCAGCTCGTCGGGCCGCAGGACCCCGGGCAGCAGCCACGAGCCGTCGGCGGACCGCGCGGTGGAGGCGCGCCGCCGGTCGTGCTCGTCGGCCACGTCCCCCACCAGCTCCTCGACGACGTCCTCGAGCGTGACGACCCCGGAGGTGCCGCCGTACTCGTCGACCACGACCGCCATCTGCAGGCCCTGCTCGCGCAGCTCGACCAGCAGCGGACCCAGGTGCACGGTCTCGGGCACACGCGGCGCCTCGACCATGAGGGCGGCCGCGGGGACCTCGGCGCGCCGCTCGTACGGCACGGCGATAGCGCGGCGCAGGTGCACCAGCCCGACGATGTCGTCGCTCGAGTCGCCGATCACCGGGAAGCGGGAGTGCCCGGTCCGGCGGGACAGGTCGACGACGTCGGCCGCCGACTCCTCGCGCCGCACCACGACGAGCCGGAGGCGGTCCGTCATCACGTCGACGGCGGTGAGCTCGCTGAACTCGATCGAGTTGGTGAGCAGCGTGGCCGTCGACTCGTCGAGCGTGCCCACCTCGGCCGAGCGACGCACCAGCGCGGCCAGCTCCTGCGGCGACCGACCGCCGGAGAGCTCCTCGCGCGGCTCCACGCCGACGCTGCGCAGCAGGGCGTTGGCGCTGCCGTTGAACACGACGATCAGCGGGTGCAGCGCGCTGGTGAACCCGCGCTGCAGCGGGGCGACCATGCGGGCGGTGGGCAGCGGGCGGCTGATGGCCAGGTTCTTCGGGATGAGCTCGCCGACGACCATGGAGAAGCCGTTGACCAGGATGATCGCGAGCAGCGCGGCGACGATGCCGCCGATGGCCCGGCCCAGCGCGGAGTCCTCCAGCGGGATCCGCAGCAGCCGGACGACGGCCGGTTGCGTGGTGTACCCGAGCAGGACCGTGGTCAGGGTGATGCCCAGCTGGGCGCCGGAGAGCTCGGTGGACAGCCGTCGCAGCGCCTTGAGCACGGACTGGCTGCGCCGGTCGTCAGGCGCGGCCTGCCCCTCGACCAGGCCGGGGTCGAGCGTGACCAGCGAGAACTCGCTGGCGACGAACACCGCGGTGCCGAGCGTGAGCAGCACGCCCAGCCCGACCAGGAGCCACTCGGTCAGCACGCGGCACCGACGGGCGCACGACGAACGCCGACCCGGAGGTCGGCGCTCGAGTGGGCAGAAGAGTAGAGAGGAGAGAGGAAGTGGTGGCCGGCATGGTCTCCCCCGGGCTCGTCGGCCCGGGAGTGACGCCGGCAGCGACTTGAGCTGCTCATGGTGGCCCCGATCATACGGGCGCGAGGGCGACACCACCCGGCGCATCCACACTCCCGAGCGTCACCGGGGGTCGAAGGTGCGGGCCTGTGCCACGCTGGCGGCATGGTGAACGTGAGCGGTGGGCCGACGACGGCGGCCGGCGGAGCAGCCGGCACCACGGTCCTGGTGGTGGAGGACGAACCGGCGATCGCGCAGGCGATCGTGCACCGGCTCTCGGCGGAGGGCTGGACCGTGGAGTCGGCGGGCGACGGGCTGTCCGGCGTCAGCGCGGCGTCGCGACTGCGGCCGGACGTCGTGGTGCTCGACGTGATGCTGCCGGGGATCGACGGGCTCGAGGTGTGCCGGCGGATCCAGGCCGAGCGGCCGGTGCCGGTGCTCATGCTCACGGCCCGGGACGACGAGACCGACATGCTCATCGGGCTCGGCGTGGGTGCCGACGACTACATGACGAAGCCGTTCTCGATGCGCGAGCTCGTCGCCCGCACCAAGGCGCTCCTGCGCCGCACCGAGCGCGCGACCCGGGCGGCCGAGATGGCCGCCGCCGAGCAGCCCGACCCGCCGCTGGTCCTGGGCGACGTCACCGTCGACCGCGCCCAGCGTCGCGTCCTGCGCGGCGACACCGAGGTGCACCTGACGCCCACGGAGTTCGACCTGCTGCTCGCGCTCGCCGCGACGCCCCGCACGGTGCTGACGCGCGAGCGTCTGCTCGCCGAGGTGTGGGACTGGGTCGACGCCAGCGGCACCCGCACGGTCGACTCCCACATCAAGGCGCTGCGCCGCAAGCTCGGCCCCGACCTCATCCGCACGGTGCACGGCGTCGGCTACGCGTTCGAGCCGAACGACGGCACGGGCGACGGGGCCACGGTCCCCGAGGGCGCGTGAACGCACCCCGGCACGTCCGCGGCGAGTTCGCACGCTCGCGGATCCCCGACGTCCGACCGCTGGACCGCTTCCGCTCGATCAAGATCAAGCTCGGCGTGCTGGTGGCCGCGACCGTCACGCTCGCCGCATTCATCACCTGGTTCGGCCTCTACAACCACCTCGGCCCGTCCCGGACGCTGCCGATCGCGATCATCGCCTCGCTCATCGTCACCCAGCTGCTCGCCCGCGGGATGACGTCGCCGCTGCGGGAGATGACGTACGCCGCGGGGCGGATGGCGAACGGCGACTACAGCCGGCGGGTGCGCGCGACGAGCCTCGACGAGGTCGGCCAGCTGGCGGTCGCGTTCAACACGATGGCCGACGACCTCGAGCAGGCCGACACGTTCCGCCGCGAGCTCGTCGCCAACGTCTCGCACGAGCTCCGCACCCCGGTCACCGCACTGCAGGCCCAGCTGGAGAACATCGTCGACGGCGTGACCGAGGCGGACCCCGCGACCATGCAGGCGGCCCTGGCACAGACCGAGCGGCTCGGCCGCCTCGTGACGTACCTGCTCGACCTGTCCCGGCTGGAGGCCGGCGACGTCCCCCTGCAGGTCGCGGACGTGCGGCTGCAGGACTTCCTGGAGGAGGCGGCCGAGGGCGCGATGCTGGTCGGGGCCACCAAGCGGCTGCGGTTCCCCGTGGTGGTCGACCCTCCGGACCTCACGGTCCCCGCCGACCCGGACCGCCTGCACCAGGTCGTCGCCAACCTGCTGCACAACGCGGTCCGGCACTCCCCCGACGACGACGAGGTCCGCCTCGAGGCGTCGCGCGTGGGCGCGGACGTGCGGATCGACGTGGTCGACCACGGACCGGGCATCGCGCAGGACCAGCGGGCGCACGTGTTCGAGCGGTTCGTCCGCGGCAACAACCCGGCGCACACGGGGCAGGTCTCCACCGGCGGGACCGGGCTGGGCCTGGCGATCGTCCAGTGGGCGGTCGAGCTGCACGGCGGCCGGATCGAGGTCGCGGACACGGAGGTCGGCTGCACGATGCGGGTGACCCTCCCGGCGACCAGCCCGCACATCGCCTGACACATTGTTCTACTCCCGGTAGAACACTAGGGTCGGAGCATGACGACCGACGGCACGATCCTCGTCGAGCACCTCTCCAAGTCGTTCGGGTCCGTACGCGCCGTGGACGACCTCTCGTTCGAGGTGACGCCGGGCCGGGTGACCGGGTTCCTCGGACCCAACGGCGCGGGCAAGACCACCACGCTGCGCATGCTCCTCGGGCTCGTCCGCCCGACGTCGGGGGCCGCGACGATCGGCGGCCGGACCTACGGGCAGATCCAGCGTCCGCTGCGCACGGTCGGTGCCGCGCTGGAGGCCTCGAGCTTCCACCCGGGCCGCACCGCGCTGGACCACCTGCGCCTCTACACGCCGCAGGTCGGCGTCCCCGACGAGCGCGCCGGCCAGGTGCTCGAGCTGGTCGGCCTCTCCGCGGCGGCGGACCGGCGCGTCGGCGGCTTCTCCCTCGGCATGCGGCAACGGCTCGCGCTGGCCACCACCCTGCTGGGAGACCCGCGCGTGCTGCTGCTCGACGAGCCCGCCAACGGGCTCGACCCGGAGGGGATCCGGTGGCTGCGGGGCTTCCTGCGCGCCCTGGCCGCCGAGGGCCGGACCGTCCTGGTGTCCAGCCACGTGCTGTCCGAGGTGGAGCAGACGGTCGACGACGTCGTGATCATCGCCCGGGGAAGGCTGGCGCACGCGTCGTCGCTCGCCGAGCTGGCCGGCATGGCCCGGACCCGCGTCCGCGTCGTCTCCCCCGACGGCGCCGGGCTCGCGATGCTGGTCGAGCGGAGCGGCTGGACCCGGACGCCGACGGTCGACCCGCGGGTCGCGGAGCTGCTCGACGTCGACGCCGCGACCGTCGGCGCCGCCGCGTTCGGCGCGGGCCTGGAGCTGCACGAGCTGGCCGGCCAGGACCCGGGGCTCGAGGGCCTGTTCCTGGAGCTCGTCGGCCACGGCGAGGTGGCCTGATGCGCGCCGCCCTGGTCACCGAGTACCGCAAGCTGGTCACCACCCGGTTGTGGTGGCTGCTGCTGATCGCCATGGCCGTCTACATGGCGTTCCTCGCCGCCGTGCTCGGCTGGGGCATCTCCCAGCCCGGCGGGCTGTCGGGCACGACGAGCGACACCGGCGGTGTCGTCGACACCGCGCCGGACGCGGTCGTGCGGGCCGTCTACACGATCGCCGTGACGTTCGGCTACGTGTTCCCGCTGGTGGTGGGCGCGCTGGCAGTCGCCGCGGAGTTCCGCCACCAGACCATCACCCCCACCCTGCTCGCCGAGCCGCGCCGCACGGTGCTGCTGTCCGCCAAGCTGCTCGCCGCCGCCGGCCTCGGCCTCGTCTACGGCCTGGTCGGCACGCTCGCCGCGGTCGGCGCGGGCGCGACGGTCCTCACGCTGCTGGGCAAGCCGACGTTCCTCGACGACGCCTCGACGTGGCGCACCATCGCGCTGTCAGCCCTGGCGCTCGCGCTGTGGGCCGTGGTCGGCGTCGGGTTCGGCTCGGTGCTCACCAACCAGGTCGCGGTCATCGTCGTCGTCCTGGCGTTCACGCAGTTCGTCGAGCCGGTCCTGCGGTTCGTCCTGTCCCTGACCAGCTGGGGGCACGGCGTCGCCGCCTACCTTCCGGGTGCCGCGGGCGAGGCGGTCTCGGGCGGCAGCTTCTACTCGGAGTCGGGCGTCGGGACGCTGCTGGAGTGGTGGCAGGGCGCCCTCGTGCTGGTCGCGTACGGCGTCGGACTGGCCGCGATCGGGCGCGTGACGACCTTCCGGCGGGACATCACCTGAGCCCGCGCACCCGTGCTGGACGGATGTGCAGAAGCATGACCTGCCAGGGGTGCCGACAACCTCACCTTGAGGCGTGCGGAACTGGCACGTTGCCCCCCGTTGACCCGGGTGTGGCGACGAGGTGAAGACGCCTGCGGATCCGTCGCGCAGGGGCCTCCAGAGGCGGGCCCGAGCGCGTTCAGGCCGTAGTGTTGTCATCAACAGAAGTAGCAGTCGACTAGCAGAGACGCGGTCACGAACCGCAGCGGAAGTGGGCGACCCAGCGTGACCCAGATGGCGGATCCTGACTCGACGCGCGCCGTTTTCGGTGCCAACGAGTGGCTCGTGGACGAGCTGTACGAGCAGTACCTCCAGGACAAGAACACCGTCGACCCGGCGTGGTGGGACTTCTTCGAGGGCTACAAGCCCGACGAGGCCTCGACCAACGGCTCGACCCCGGCGCCCGCGCCGACCAACGGCGTCCCGGCGACGAAGCCGACGCCCGTGGTCCCCGCACCGGCCGCCGCCGCGGCACCCGCAGCACCCCCGGCCCCTCCGGCTC
>NZ_JBFULZ010000237.1:0-5670 GCF_054049635.1 Cellulomonas sp. P5_C6
GTCCGGCGCCCGCGTCGGTCGCGGCGGCCAGGCGACGGTCCGAGTCCCGCAGGGCGGTCAGCTCGTCGTCGGCACGCCCGCCGACGAGCAGCGGGCCCGCGTCGTCGAGCAGGCCCAGCGCGGTCGCCGCCATGTCGGACCGGCTCTGCAGCGCGCGCTCCTCCGTGGTGCGCGCGGCCCGGGCCGCGAGCGCGGGTGCGACGACGCCGGCGAGCACGAGGCAGACGGCGAGCGCGAGCCCGGCGGGGGGCCAGAACGCGCACATCGCCAGGGAGGTGAGCACCCCGAGCACGAGAGCGACGCCGGCCGGCAGCAGGCCGCGGACCACGACGTCGCCGACCGTGTCCACGTCGGCCCCGACGCGAGCGAGCAGGTCACCGCGGCGCAGCCGCAGGAGCGTGTCGGGCCGCGCGACGGCGAGGCGCTCGTAGAGGGTCGAGCGCAGCTGCGTCATGCCCCGCAGCGCGACGTCGTGGGACACCAGCCGCTCGATGTACCGCAGGACGCCGCGGCCGATGCCGAACGCGCGCACCGCGACCGTCGCGACGGACAGCTGCAGCACGGGCGGCATCTGGGAGGCGCGGGCGATGAGCCACGCGGACACGGCGGCCAGCGCGACCCCGCAGCCGAGCGCCAGGGTCCCCAGCAGGACCGCGAGCGCGAACCGGCGGGGGTCGATGTCGAGCAGGCGGACCGCCCGGTGCAGGGGCCCGGTCATGCGGCGACCTCGGCGACGGCGGCGCGGACCAGCACGACGTCGTCGGCGGCCGCGACCAGCGACGGCCGGTGCGCGACGAGCAGCACGGTGCGCCCGGCGGCCCGCAGGGCGCGGACGGTGTCGAGGACGACCTGCTCGCCGGCCGCGTCGAGGTGGGCCGTCGGCTCGTCCAGGATCACCAGCGGGGTGTCCGTGAGCAGGGTGCGGGTGAGCGCGACCCGCTGCCGCTGACCCAGGCTGAGGCCCTCTCCGCCGCGGCCGAGCGCGGTGGCCCAGCCGTCCGGGAGGCCGTCGAGCACCTCGTCGAGGCCGGTCAGGGCGGCCGCCGCGGCGCGCGCCGCGTCGTCGCCCCCGACCAGCTCGGCGACCGTCCCCGGCTCGAGCACCGGGCGCTGGGGGAGCCACGAGACCTGCGACCAGAGCGTGCCGGGCTCGAGGTCCGCGAGGTCGACGCCGTCGATCGTGGCGTGCCCGGCGTCCGGGCGCAGCAGGCCGAGCACGACCTCGAGCGCGGTCGTCTTGCCGATGCCGCTGGGACCCGTGAGCGCGACGACGGTGCCCGGCCGCAGGACCAGGTCCAGGTCGTGCGGCGTGCCGCGCACCCCGACGCCGTCCAGGCGCACCGTGGCCGTCCGCAGGTCCGGCGCGGGCCGCGTCCCGGTCGAGGGCACCGGCGTCTCGAGCACCTCGAACGCGCGACCCGCCGCAGCGACGCCGTCGGCCGCGGCGTGGAACTGGGTCCCCACCTGCCGCAGCGGCAGGAACACCTCGGGCGCCAGGACGAGGACCGCGATGCCGGTGACCAGGTCGAGGTCGCCCGCGACGAGCCGGAGCCCGATGCCGACCGCGACCAGGGCCACGGAGAGCGTGGTGAGCAGCTCGAGCACCATGCCCGACAGGAACGCGATCCGCAGGGTCGCCATGGTGGCCACGCGGTGCGCGTCGCCGAGCGCCCTGACCCGGGCCCCGGGTCCCCGCTCCCGGCCGTGGGCGCGCAGCGTGGGCAGGCCGGCCAGCAGGTCGAGCACCTGGGCGCCGAGCCGCTGCATGCTGTCCAGCCCCTGCTCCGAGCGGCCCTGGGCCAAGCGGCCCACCAGCACCATGAAGATCGGCACCAGCGGCAGGACGACGACCAGGATCACCGCGGACACCGGGTCGAGGCCGAGCACGACCAGCAGCACCCCCGGCGTCACGGTCGCCGCCAGCACGAGCTGCGGCAGGTACCGCACGAAGTACGGCTCGAGGGCGTCCAGCCCGCGCGTGGCCAGCGTGACCACGGCCGGGCCCTCGCCCGACGCCAGCCACCGCGGACCCAGCGCGACGGCGTGCGTCACCACCGCCTCGCGCAGCTCACCGACCGCGCGGGTGGCCGCCCGGTGGGCGAACCGCTCCTGCACGGCGGTGACCAGCGCGCGCGCGACGACCACGACCGCCAGCCAGGCGATCAGCGGGCCGACGTCCGCGAGCGTGGCGCCGTCGGTCACCGCGTCACCCAGCGCGTGCGCCAGCAGCAGCGCCTGGCTCACCACCAGCGCGGCGGTGAGCACCCCGAGCCCGGCGGTGAGCGTGACGTACCCGCGAGCGGCCCTGGCGTGCCGGAGGAGTCGCGGGTCGAGCGGTCTCACTGGTCGGCGGACGACGGCTTGTTCAGCACGGGCACCTTGTCGAACGTCAGGCCGGTGTGGTCGGGGATCTGCTGCACCGAGATCCGCCGGCGGAACACCCAGTACGTCCAGCCCTGGTACAGCAGCACCAGCGGTGTCAGCACCACGGCCACCCACGTCATCACGGTGAGCGTGTAGTGCGTCGACGACGCGTTGGTGACGGTCAGGGAGTTGGCCGGGTCGAACGCCGGCATGACGTCCGGGTACATCGACCCGAAGATCAGCACGACCGCGCCGACGATGGCGACGGCCGACGCGAGGAACGCCAGCCCCTCCTTGCGGCGCTGCGCGGCGACGACCAGGACGATCAGCGCACCAGCTGCCACCACGACGGCCGCCCACGTCCACGGCACGGAGTAGGAGACCTGGGTCCAGACGGCCCACACGCCGGCGACGACGAGAGTGACCACCGACGAGCGCGCGGCGAACGCGCCGGCCCGCGCCCGGATGTCACCGTCGGACTTCAGCGCCAGGAACACGGCGCCGTGCGTGAGGAAGATCAGCGCGGTCGTCGCGCCGCCGAGCAGCGCGAACGGGTTGAGCAGCGCCCAGAAGCCCCCGACGTACTGGTGGGAGGCGTCCAGCTCCACGCCACGCACGAGGTTGGCGAACGCGACGCCCCACAGCACCGCGGGGACCCACGACCCGACGATCAGGCAGCGGTCCGCGAGGGCCCGCCAGCGGTCGTCGTCGATCTTGCCGCGCCACTCGAACGAGACGACGCGCACGATGAGCGCGAGCAGGATGAGCAGGAGCGGCAGGTAGAACCCGGAGAACATCGTGGCGTACCACTCCGGGAACGCGGCGAACGTGGCACCGCCCGCCGTGAGCAGCCAGACCTCGTTGCCGTCCCACACCGGGCCGATCGTGTTGATCATGACGCGGCGGTCCCGGTCCTTGGCTGCCCGGTCGCCGCGGGACAGCAGCCCCAGCAGCATCCCGACGCCGAAGTCGAACCCCTCGAGCACCAGGTAGCCGGTCCACAGGACCGCGATGAGCAGGAACCAGACGGTCGTGAGCTCCATGGTCGTCAGCCCCTCTCTCAGTACGCGAACGACAGCGGACGGTCAGCGCTGTCCGGGTCGTTGTCGGGGTTGTCCGGGCTGGGGTCGCGCTCGCTGTCGGCGACGCCCTCGATCGTGTACCGGTGCATGAGCCGGTACCAGAACACGGCGAGGATCCCGTAGAGCAGCGTGAACGCGATCAGCGACGTGAGGATCGTCCCGGCGCTGGTCACGGTCGAGACGCCGCGGGCGGTGAGCAGCCACACGCCGTCGACGCCGCCAGGGTTGGGGTTCGGCGCGACCACCCAGGGCTGGCGGCCCATCTCGGTGAAGATCCAGCCGAACGACGACGCGAGGAACGGCGTGACCAGGGCGACGATGCCGAGCCGGCCGAACCAGACGTTCCCGTTCACCCGGCCCTTGCGGGTCACCCACAGGGCCACCAGTGCCAGCGCGGCGGACCCGAGCGCGAAGCCGATCATCAGGCGGAAGCCCCAGTACGTGATGGCGAGGTTCGGGATGTAGCTGATGGGCTCCCCGTTCGCCTCGGTGTACCCGTACTTCTGCTCGTACGCCTGCTGGAGCTCGTCGGTGCCCTGCAGCGTCGAGGAGAAGTCGCCGGTCGCCAGGAACGAGAGCATGCCGGGGATCTCGAGGAGGTGCGTGACCTTGTCGCAGTCGGCACCCGTACCCAGCGGGCCGACCGCGAGCAGCGAGAACGGCACGCCGGACGTCGTGCTGCACAGCGCCTCGGCCGCGGCCATCTTCGTCGGCTGCTGCTGGAACATGAGCTTGGCCTGTTGGTCGCCGCTCAGGGCGACGCCGACGCCCGAGACGAGCATGACGATCACCCCGAGGACGATGGCGGGGCGGTAGACGTCGCGCGCCTTGTCGGCCTGGCCCGCACGCACGAGGCGCACCATCCACCAGGCCGCGATCCCGGCGACGAACGTCCCGGCCGTGAGGAACGCGGCGGAGATCGTGTGCGGGAAGGCCGCCAGGAGGGTCGAGTTCGACAGCACGGCGCCGATGTCAGTCATCTCGGCGCGGCCGCGCTCCGCGTTGAACGTGGCGCCCACGGGGTGCTGCATCCACGAGTTCGCCGCGAGGATGAAGTAGGCCGAGAGGTTGGTCGCGATGGCGACCGCCCAGATGCACGCGAGGTGGATCTTCTTCGGCAGCTTGTCCCAGCCGAAGATCCACAGGCCGAGGAACGTCGACTCGACGAAGAACGCGGCGAGCGCCTCCATGGCCAGCGGCGCCCCGAACACGTCGCCGACGAACCGCGAGTACTCGCTCCAGGCCATGCCGAACTGGAACTCCTGCACGATGCCGGTGGCCACGCCGATGGCGAAGTTGATCAGCAGCAGCTTGCCGAAGAACTTGGTCAGCCGCAGCCACCGCTCGTTGCCCGTGCGGACCCAGATCGTCTGCATGATCGCGACCATCGGCGCCAGGCCGATCGTGAGCGGCACGAAGATGAAGTGGTAGACGGTGGTGATGCCGAACTGCCAACGCGCTACGTCGAGCGTGTCCACGGGCCCCTCCGGGGTGCGAGCCGGTACGTCGGGTCGGGTCCGCGCCGACCACGCCGGTCCCGGCTGGAACCAGCCCTGACCTGCGGACCTGGGAAAACGCTAGGACCGGGTCCAGTCTGCCCCTGGGACCAAGGTCCCAACAGCCCACAGACGCATCGTGCGCGGCTCAGGCGTGCCGGACGCCGTCCGGGATGCCCTGTGCGATACTGGCCGCGGCTCTCCAGGCGACCACACCGCCTGAGGACCCTTGAGCTCGCAGCACCAGCATGTCGTGCGCGCCAGCCGCCGCTCTGCCGCCCGCTGGTCCCCGATCGGGACCGCCGGCTCCGGCCTCGCAGGCGATGGCGCCGACCGGGTGCAGCAGCCACGACCGCCGACTTTCCGTCGCCGCGCAGCACGCGAGCGACGACCGACCGACCGAGTACCGCCGGGTGTGGAGTGGCGATGCTCGGTACCCAGGAGCACTTCGCGTGACCGACGAGAACACCCCCACCACAGACGTGACGACGACCGCCGGGGGTGRGGCACCGCCCGCAGCGCCGCGCCGCCGCCGAGCGACCCGCGTCACCGCCGCGCCCAGCACCGACGCCACGGCCGACGCCGTCGTCACCCTGCCGGCCGTGACCGAGCAGCCCGCGGCCCCGGCCGTGGACGCGCCGGCTCCGGTCGAGCAGCCCGCCGAGCAGCCCGCCGCGCCGGTGAAGAAGTCGCGGCGCGTCACCCGCACCGTGGTCCCGGTCCCCGCC